>CAZFOF010000006.1:0-21302 GCA_964520265.1 uncultured Halobacteriales archaeon
CACAACCTCTTTCACGTCGAATCTATCTGTGACCGCGTCGCCATCATGAACGAGGGCGATATCGTCGCTAAAGGCGACCTCGACGCTCTCCAGCAGGAGTACGGCGACACGGAGTATCACGTCTACACGACCGTCGAGGTTCCCGACAGCGTTCAGGAGAACGGCCAGTACCGCCGTGTCGTCCAGAGCATGGATGCCGTCGAATCCATCCGCGAGGACGCCGAGGCGGCTGGCGGTGATGTGGCCGACATCCGCACGAAAGAATCGAGTCTCGAGGAGGTGTTCCTGAACGTCGCAGAGTCAGGACGCGGGGAGGCCTGAGACGTGAACCTCCGGAAACTCCTCCGCATCGCCAAGTGGGAAGTGACGAAAAACGCCGGCGGTATCGACCGGCGCACCATCGTCGTCGGTGTCCTCGCGATTGCCTTTATCGGCATCCTCGCGCCGATGATTGCGGCACAGGGTGCCGTCCTCGACGAGGGGCTGTATCGTGTCGGCGTCTCTCAGGACAGTCCGTACTACGACGTGGTACAGGACGACGGTACCTTCGACGTCCGAGCCCCGAGCGAGGAGGCCCTCCGTTCGGGTGATATCGACTTGCTCGTCCAGGGTCGCAACGTGTTTGCGGTTGACTCGCCGAAAGGGAGGGCCGCTGCCGACGAACTCAGGAGCTCTGTCGAGCGGTACAACGACCAGGAGTTACGCAAGGAAGGCAACCGCACCGCTGCGTTCCCGGTTTCTGTCACACTTCAGTATCAAGAACAATCCGGTGGCGGTCTCCAGATTGACAGCGGAACGGACGGAGGAACTGGTGATGGGACAGACGGCGGCAGTGACGGAACGGACGGAACGGACGGCGGTGCTGGTGATGGCACCGACGGAACCGATGGTGGTGCTGGAGGCACGGACGGCGGTGCCAGTGACGGAACCGACGGGAGTGCCACGGATGGCGGCTCAAACACTGCCGGCGGTGGCGGACTCGGTGGATTCGGTTCCCAGCTCCGGGGTAGCGGTTCGAGCGTCGACTCCCCCTCGAACATCTCGCCGCCATTTCCCTTCCAGTCGCTCGTCCTCGCCTTCGTCTTCATCATCCCGCTGAACTTCCTGATTCAGGCCTACGGGAGTACGATTCTCTCCGAGCGGCTGAACCGCCGGGGAGAACTCCTGCTCGTCTCGCCGGTGTCACGGTTCGATATCATCGCCGGCAAGACGCTCCCCTATTTCGTGGGTGCAATGCTGCTGGAGGGGCTCATCGCTGTGGGACTGTCGTGGTTCTCCACGGGCGAACTGGGCGGGCTGCTGTCGGTGCTCGCCGTCGCCCCAGTTGTTCTCCTCTTTCTGGCCGCGACGTTCCTCGGTGCGATGTTCGCGCGGTCGTTCAAGGAACTCACCTTCGTGACGGTCACAATCACGGTCACGCTGACGAGCTATGCCTTTGTCCCGGCGATTTTCACCGACGTGAACCCAATCGCGCTCATCTCGCCGCTGACTATCGTGGTGCGGAATCTCCAGGGGCAGGCCGTGACGGCGACGGAATTCCTCTTTTCGGTGACGCCGCCGCTTCTGACCGCTGTGGTGCTGTTCGGTCTGGGTGCCGGCCTCTATCGCGAGGAAGATATGTTTGCACAGCGGGCGATTCCGCTGAAGGTACTCGATGCACTCGCCGGACGCATCGGTGCCCGCTGGCACGTTGGGCTGTTGACGATGGTGTTGCTCCCCTTCGTGTTCGTGCTGGAACTGCTCGCTATCGCGACGCTGTTTGCACTGCAGGAGCTATCGATACCGCTCGTGTTGGTCGCTGTCGCAGTTGTCGAGGAGGTCGCAAAGAGTCTACACGTCTACGCCGGGTACGCCCACAAGCGCTTCTCGGCGGGTATCAAGACAGCGCTCATCATCGGCGTCATCAGCGGTGTCGGCTTCTTCCTCGCGGAGAAGCTGACGGCCATCGCCCAACTGGTCGGCCTGGAGGACATCCAGACCGGCCAGGCCGGCCTCCAGACGGGTCTCATCCAGGGGTCTGACCCGCTGCTGTTGCTCGGTGCGTCGTTGCTCGCACCGCTTGTGTTACACGTCGTGACGGCGAGCATCTCAGCGGTTGGCGCGAGTCGCAATCGGCGGGCCTACGCCACCGCCCTGTTGGTGGCGATGGTCGTCCACTTTGCGTACAACTACACGGTCTATACGGTGGTGAGTGACCTTGTCTGAGAAACGCGGACTCCTCGACGACGCGCGGACGACCATCGCAAAGCGCGAACTCACCTCGCTTTCCCGCGAGAAGACCATCGTGCTGGCGTTGCTCATCCAGTTGTTCATCGCGGCCTTTTCGTCGTTTCTCGTCGTCGGGCTCACGTCGCTGTACGACCCCAGTTCTGTCGAGAGCGGTGATGTCACCATGGGCGTCACCGGCGAGACGCAGGACGAACTCCTGGCTGCCGTCCAGGCGACCGAGGGCGTCGAAGCGCGTACCTACGATGACCGCGAGCAGGCGGTTGACGCCTTCGAGAACAACCGTATCAACGCCGTTCTCACCGGGTCGAACATGCAAACAGCGAACGGCTCGCAGATATCGGTGGTAGCGACGGCTCCCGCCGAGAATCTCCGGACGACACTCATCGTCGTCCAGATTCGCTCGGTACTGACAGAACTCGAGACGCAGGAACGCACCGACCGTGCGGCCAGTCTCACGTTTCAGCCCGTCGAGACGCCCCCAGAGTCCGATTCGAGTCCCTACTTCGGGTTCACCTACACAGTCTTGATACCGCTGTTGCTGTTCCTGCCGCCGTTTATCAGCGGCTCGGTCTCTGTCGACGCCATCACGGAGGAAATCGAGCGCGGGACACTCGAATTGCTCCGTGTCGCTCCCGTGTCACTGGTCGATATCGTCGACGGGAAGGCCGCGGGGATGATTCTACTCGCGCCGCTCCAGGCTCTGCTGTGGGTACTCCTGCTGTCGGTGAACAACATCGCCATCAGCAACATCCTCCCGATACTCCTGTTCGTGAGTGCAATCGCGACCATTGTCGTCGTCGTCGGATTGGTGCTCGGCTTGCTGACTGCCAAGCGTCGACAGGCCCAGTTGCTCTACTCCATCCTGGTGATTGTCTTCTTTGGCGCTGCTGTCCTGTTGCCCGAACATCCGGCGACGACGGCTGCCAAACTTGCCGTCGACAGCGCCACGATGACGACCTACGCCCACGTCGTCGGCTTCACCGTTCTGGCAGTCGTCCTCTATGCCGTGACGCGCCGCTACGCGAACTCCATCGACCCGGAATCCCTCTGACTGGGCTCGCTTTCGGGGGTCACACACCAGGAACACTTTCCACGCTCCCACCCGACGGCATCCACATGGAGTATACGACGCTCGGACAGACCGGCATGGAGGTCAGTCGTCTCTGCCTCGGTTGTATGAGCTTCGGGACACCCGACTGGCGACCCTGGGTACTCGACGAGGACGAAAGCCAGCCAATCATCGAGCGCGCACTCGACCTCGGTATCAACTTCTTCGACACCGCCAATATGTACTCGAACGGTGAGTCAGAACGCGTCCTCGGGAACGCACTGGAGGGTCGCCGCGAGGAGGCGGTCGTCGCGACGAAGGTGTACTTCCAGATGGACGACGACGACCCCAACTCCGGCGGACTCTCACGGAAGACAATCGAACAGGAACTCGACGCCAGCCTGGAGCGACTTGGAATGGACACCGTCGACCTCTATCAGATTCACCGCTGGGACGACGAGACGCCAATCGAGCAGACGCTACGCGCGATGGACGACGCCGTCCGGCGCGAGAAGGTGCGCTCTCTCGGAGCGAGTTCGATGTGGACACACCAGTTCGCCGAGGCCTTGCACACCAGCAACCGACTCGGACTCGACCAGTTTCTCACGATGCAGAATCACTACAACCTGCTCTACCGCGACGAGGAACGCGAGATGCTTCCCTACTGCCAGAAACAAGATATCGCCGTCATCCCGTGGAGTCCGCTGGCGCGTGGCTATCTCGCGCGGCCACACGAGGAGTTCGACGCGACCGCTCGCGGTGAGTCCGACGACTACGCCAGAGAACACCCCTACTTCGAGGGCAACGGCCAGGAGATAAACGAGCGCGTCCAGGAACTCGCCGACCAGAAAGACGCGACGATGGCACAGATTGCTCTCTCGTGGGTACTTCACAAGGAGTGGGTCGACGCCCCAATTGTCGGCACCACCAGCGTCGAACACCTCGAAGAGGCAGTCGAGGCGCTTGACATTTCACTGTCTGACAGCGATATCGAGTGGCTCGAAGCACCCTACGAACCGGTCACCGTCAGCGGTCACCAATAATCAGTCTCACTCGGTGACCGAGGCAGCAGCGTCTTTGATGGTCTGGAAGTCTTCGTCGCTGTAGGCGATGAATCGCACGTCGGTTAGCGTCTCCGGGTCGTAGTCGTCGATGACTGAACAGATGAGACGGGCACCCTCGTCTAACTCGAAGCCTGCGACACCGGTACCGAGCGCTGGAAGCACCAGCGAGGTGGCACCGAGTGCGTCGGCTTCGACCAATGTGTTTCTGGTCGCGTCGGTGATGGAGTCTGCAGTTGCTTTGCCGTCGCCGGAGTGGGGCATCGCCGCGGCGTGGATGACCCATTCGGCGTCGAGGTCGTAGGCGTCGGTCACCGCGACTTCGCCCAGGTCGACGGGACCTTTGGACATGGCCTCTTTATTGATTGCCTCTCCGGCGGCCCGCCGGAGCGCACCGGCGACGCCCGACCCCATCTGGAGACTCGTCCCGGCGGCGTTGACGAGCACGTCGGCTGATTGCTGTGCGATGTCTCCCTGGATGACCTCGAAGTCCATAGCCCGAGTTTGGCTGCTGGGGTGAAAAATTCCTGTTTTCACACAACCGTGTTATTCGCTATTTCGCTCACGACCGGACTCCATGCCCGACCGCATGAACGCCGCGAGGATACGTCCGATACTCGAATCACCCGTCCAGAGTGCCTCTTCCTCGACGGGACTGTCGTCGGTTTCGGCGGCGAGTAACACCGTTCTGTCGTCGACCATCAGTGCTCGCCCGGCGAAGTCCGCCGGGTTGTCTTCGGACATGACGAAGACAGTCACCGGGTCGTCGGCGAACTGGTCGTCGAGCGACTCGTCTGCGGTGACGACGGTGATATCGACGTCGTTGGTACCCGCCGCTCGGAGTGCGTCTGCGATTTCCGGTGTCGTCGCCGTGGCGGCCGGAGAGACGAAGACGACGGTGTGACCTGCAGACCGAATCAGCGCCGCGATACGGTCGTCAATCGGTTGCCGACCACGGAGCGTCGAGACGTTCTGGCCGCCCGCGTGGTCGTCTTCTGTCGCCTGGATAGATTCGAGGTGGTCGAAGGCTCTGGAGGCTTCCCGTTCCAGGCGCTCGGTCAGCAGTTCGCGTGCCGTCGAGAGTTCGACCGGGCGGTACGCTTTGGGAGACGCCTCGACAACTTCGATGAGACCCTTCTCTGCCAGGTCGTCGGCCGCTCCGTACACCTGCGACCGTGGGACATCGGAGAGGTCGTTCACCTCCCGGGTGGTACCACTCCCGAGTTGCTGGAGCGCGACGAACACCTGCGCCTCGTAGTTCGACAGCCCCAACTTCCGCAACGACTCCACTGCCTCGCGCTCACTCATCGTTTGTAGTTCCTTGAGTGTCGGGTAATTACATTTCCGGCCACTGCCGGGTCACTGCTGTGGACGACTCTCTCGATAGATATAGTAGATATCTACAAACAGTTATATTGTTCGGGCGTGAAACTATCGCCAAAGAGGTGTCAAAGGTGCAGGATAACAACGCGGGTGAGCGCTGGCTCGACGGGCAGTCGTCGGACTGGCGCTGGAGGGCCGTCTGAGTATGGCTGGAAAACTCTCACGCTGGTACGCGGACAGGATTACGACGTACAGCAAACTCGTCGTTGTCGTCGTCCTGGCGATTACGGCCGTCGTCGCTGCCGGCGCTGCGGTCGGTGGTGCGGGTGAGCAAGACGTCGGCGGGTTCGAAGTCGACTCCGAGGCGACCGCTGCACAGGATTTCGTCCGGAACAACTACGGCGGAGACGACGGGGTTGCCGCCCAACTCGTCGTCCGCAACCAGAGTGGTGACGTCCTCACGCGCGACTCGTTGCTCGAAGGGCTGTACCTCCAACAGGAGATACGCGCAAACGAGACGCTGAACCGGACACTGACTGCACGCGGCTTCGTCGGTATCGAGAACATCGTCGCGACGGCCGCTGTCTACAACGACGCCCGGAGCGAGGGCGGCCAACCGCCGACTACTGCACCGCCGCTGTCCGCACAAATTGACGCACTCGAATCACGAGATAGCGAGGCAATCGAGCAACTACTCGCGGACGTACTCGACCCCGACAGCAACGTGCTGGGACAGCAAGACCCCTACGAGTTCCTGCCCCGGGGGTACGAGCCAGGGTCGACGTCCGCACCGGCACGACTGACGTTTATCGCACAGGCCGACAACAGCGGCGACAGCGCAGACCCGGTAGCCGCATACGATGCACAGGTCACCATCGACGGTCTGGTACAACAGCGGTTCGATGACGCGTTCGTGTTTGGACAGGGGATTCGAGACGATGCGTCCTCGCGAGCGACGGGTGACAGTTTCGCGATTATTACGCCCTTTGCACTCGTGCTCATCATCTTCGTCCTGGGAATTACCTACCGGGATGTGCTGGATATCATTCTTGCCTTTGTCGGTATCGGAATCGTGATGGCGTGGCTCGCAGGGCTGATGGGCTGGCTCGCCATTCCGATGAACGTCATCCTCATTGCCGTACCCTTCTTGCTTATCGGGTTGAGTATCGACTACGCGCTCCACGTGGTGATGCGGTACCGCGAGGCTCGCCAGGGAACACTCGAGGAGAACGAGGAGGTTTCGAACCGCTCGCTTCGCACTGCGATGTCGCGTGGCTTCGCAAGCGTCGTGTTGGCACTCGCTGCCGCGACTGTCTCGACGGCTGTCGGATTTCTCTCCAACGTCGTCAGCCCACTGCCGGCGATTCAGGATTTCGCAGTCCTCAGCGCGGGCGGGATTTTCGCGACGTTCGTGGCCTTCGGTGTCTTCCTCCCGGCGGTGAAAATCGAAGTCGACGGGTTCATCGAAAACCGTCTCGGCCGAAGTCGCCAGAAATCGGCCTTTGGCGTCGACAGCGGTCGTGCAAACGCGGCCCTCGAACGGTTGGCTGCGTTCACGACCCGTGTCCCCCTCGGTATCGTCCTCGTCGCGCTGTTGCTGGCGTCGACGGGAGCCTACGGCGCGACCACCATCGACACCGAGTTCAATCAGGCAGATTTCCTGCCGGAAGACGCCCCCGACTGGGCGCAGTCTCTGCCGGGCGGCCTGGCACCTGACACCTACACCATCGCCGACGACTTCCAGTATCTCAGCGACAATTTCCAGCTTCAGGGCGGGGAGAGTCAGTCACAGATACTGATACGCGGCAACGTCACCGACCCCTCGCTTCTCACGGCGCTTGTGGATGCGGAGGACAGCGTCGACGACGACAGTTCGATTCAGCGCCGACCCGGTGGGCGGGCAGCGGTCGAGGGGCCACACACAGCGATTCGTGACGCCACGGCCGAAACCGAGAGTTTTGCGACCCTGGTCGACCGCAACGACGAGAACGGTGACGGTCTACCCGACGAGAATGTTTCGGCGGTGTATACGGCTCTTTTCGAGACTGACCCACAGACGGCCCAACAGGTTCTCAGCCGGGACAGCAACGGCACCGTCACGTCGACGCGGCTGGTACTGTCGGTTCGGAGCGTCGAATCTGCACAGCGTATCGCGGCCGACACACGGGCGTATGCCGACGGAATCGGAGCTACCACGACCGGTGTCAGTCTGGCCGCCACCGGCGCAACGGTGACGACTGCCGTCATCCAGGATGCGCTACTGGAGACACTTGTCGAGGCGTTTGCGGTGACCCTCGTCGTCATCTTGCTGTTTTTGACGGGACTGTTCTGGGCGCGGTATCGCTCGCTGTCGCTCGGTGCGTTGGTGCTCGTGCCCGTCGTCGTCTCGCTGGCGTGGCTCCTGGGTGCGATGTCGGTGCTCGGCATCGCCTTCAACAGCGAGACGGCCGTCATCACGAGTCTCGCTATCGGACTCGGCGTCGACTACAGCATCCACGCGGGCGAGCGGTTCGTCGACGAACGTGAAAAACAGGACACACTCCAGACCGCCGTCCGGAGTACGCTCACTGGCACTGGGGGGACACTGCTCGCAAGTGCCGCTACGACGGCTGCCGCCTTCGGCGTCCTCGCCTTTGCGCTGTCGCCACCGCTACAGCGATTCGGCATCGTGACCGGCCTGGCAATTCTGTTCGCCTTCGCCGCTGTCGTCACGATGCTCCCCGGGCTGCTCATTCTGCGCGAACGAGCGCTCAGGCGCTGGGGCAGTCGAGAGTGAGTTCACCGTCTCCGTCCCGGTGTCCACAGCATACTTCGGCGTGGCTCCCCGAGTGATCGGTGATGGCTGAACCCGATGATGAGTCTGTCAAGGCGGACTCCTCAGGCGTTGAATCCAGTGAGCAGTCCGACTCGGAGTCACACGTCGCAGCCGCCACGTCGGAGACGTCCGAGCCTGACCCAGTCAGCAAATACACCACCGACCGTCGGACGCTCTCGTCGTCGGTGCAACTCATCTGGCTTGCGCGACTGCTGATGAGTCTCGGTGTGTTGACTGCACTGGGACTGTTCGTCGCCGGTCAGTTCGGTTTCGACCCTATCTTCGTTGCTGGCGGTATCGGAACCCTTGCAATTCTCGGGGTCGTGTGGGTTCATCTTCGCTACCGTATCTGGTCGTTCCGAGTTCGCGAGGATGCGCTGTACCTCGAACGAGGGGTGATACGACACGTCCGTACCGTTGCACCGCACGTCCGTATCCAGCACGTCGACACGGCGCGAGGCCCGCTCGAACGCTCACTCGGGCTGTCGACGCTCGTCGTCTACACGGCCGGTTCGCGTGGTGCCGACGTATCGATTCCCGGACTGACGACCGAGGAAGCAACCGATCTGCAGGCTCGCCTGAAGGAGTTGGCAATCGCTGTGGACGGTGGTGACGCGCTGTGAATCTCGACGGCCGCACAATTCCCTATCGTATTGCTCAAAACGGGGTGCGTCTCGGCGGTATCGTCGTTTTCAGCGTTATCTCCTCGTCTGCGGGTTCGAACTCGGCCGATTCCGGTCTGCTCGGCTTCTCGCTGCTGTTTGGATTTCTCGCTGTCGGGCTGGTCGCAACTCTCGGCTGGGAGTACGCCCGCTTCCAGCGCTACCGCTACGAACTCACTTCCGAGACGTTCGATATTCACTCCGGTGTTCTCTCCCGACGCGACCGAGAGATTCCCTACGAGCGCATCCAGAACGTCGATATCTCCCAGAACATCGTCCAGCGGGTACTCGACATCGCGGAAGTGCGACTGGAGACTGCCGGTGGCAGCGACACCGAGGCACAACTGCGCTATGTCAGCACCGCCGAATCCGCTCGTCTGCAAGAGGAGATTAGCCGACGGAAGCGGGGTGCCACTGAGGACACTACCGAGGAGCAGGCGGACCTCCTCTTCGAACTCTCCGACCGCGAGCACGCGGTGCTTGGCATCGTTTCCGCAGACCTCCGCGTGTTCGGGGCGCTTTCGGTGGCAGTCTCGGTGTTTGCCCCCCAGATTGCCAGTCAACTCGGTCCGGAGTTCGAACTGATTTCGCTGCTTGGACCGGCGCTTGCGCTTGCTGCGATTCTCGTTCTCTGGATTGCCAGTGCCGTCCTCCAGGTGTTCCGGTACTACGGATTTCGTCTCACCCAGCACGGGGAGGAACTCCGCTACGAGCGCGGGTTGCTCCAGCGCTACAGCGGTACCGTCCCGCTGTCGAAGGTACAGTCGGTGACGATACGCGAGAACGTCCTCGCGCGGGTACTCGGGTACGCCTCACTCGTTATTCAGACTGCCGGCCACGCACCGGGACAGGGGGATGGGCAGGTCGAATCAGCCGTTCCGGTTGCCGAACGCGAGCGCGCACTATCGCTTGCCAACTCTGTCGAGCCGTTTGGTGAACTGACGTTCACGCGGCCACCGAAACGGGCGCGGCGACGCTATATCGCACGGTACGCGCTTTTGCTCGTCGGGCTGGCCGCTGGGCTCTGGGTGGTTCACACGATAACCGGTGCGCTCCCGCGGTGGTTCTTCCCGCTTGGCGGTCTGCCCCTCGTTCCGCTTGCTGCACATCTCACCTGGACACATCGCGGATACTACGTCACCGACGACTACGTCGTGACGCGCCGTGGCTTCTGGCGGCGCAACACTGTCGTCGTCCCATACGACCGCGTCCAGACCGTCTTCAGCAGTCAGACGGTGTTCCAGCGTCGCCGTGACCTCGGCACTGTCACTGTCGACACCGCTGGCGCTGGCGGCCGCAGCGGTGGTGACGCTGTCGCTATCGATATCGAAGCAGCGTTCGCCGAGAGCCTTCGGGAGGACGTTGCCGACCAACTCCAGCGTGCGCTCCGGTCGCAGGCTGGTCAGGCCAGCCCGGCCAGTCCGTCGAAGACGAACAGGAAGTAGTAGAGCTGGACGACACCGGCGACTGCGAGCACGGCCCCGGCGACGCGGGTGACCAGTTTCGTATTCGAGGTGAGCCGCCGGACGACCGTCTGCTGGCCGAGTGCAGTAAGCAGCGTGACACCGCTCATCAACACTACCATGCCGGCGGCGTAGGCACCGAGCAGTGGCAGCGCATTCGCCGGGTTTGCGAGTGCAAGTGAGGCGACACCGACAAAAAGCGGTGCGGTACAGCCCGCGGCTGCCGCGGCGTAGACGACACCGAACGAGAAGTACCCGAGTACGCCCTGGCGACGCTCGGGTAACTGGACGTGAAACGTGGTTTCTGCGAACCGGCCACTCGCCAGCCCTACCCCGAGAACGATGAGGAGGGCTCCGACGACCAACTCGAGTATGGCGATGTTCCGGAGTATCTGTGTGCCGACAGCGAAGGTGACGGCTGCGAGGACGGCGAAGACAGCCAGGAATCCCAGACTCGTCACCGCTGCCACAGTCAGTCCGCGCCGCAAACGCGTGGGGAGCGGTGCCGGCTCTTCCTCCTGGCCGACGTAGTAGGCGACGTAGCCGGGCAACAGTGGCAGCGCACACGGAGCGAAAAACGTGGCAGTCCCCAGCCCGAACGCAAAGCCCAGCCGAATCGTCTCACCGTCCATCAGAACACCTCCTCGACTTTCTCGTTTATCGTCTCCGCGGCCGCCAGTCCGCTGTGTCGCCACTGAACGTTCCCGTTGCTGTCTACCAGTACCTTCGTAGGAACGTTCTTGACGTTGTAGTGTTGGAACAACTGTAGTGTCGGGTCGGAGCCGACGGGCCAGGTACCCTCGTACTCCTGCCAGAACTGACGGATTGCATCTTCGTCGCGCTCGCGTGTCACAGACACCATGTGGAGATTCGGAAACGTCTCCAAGACCGACCGAAGTTCGGCCATCTGTGGCTTGCAGGGGGCACACCAGGTCGCGAAGAAGTCGACGATGGCCGGTTCGCCGGCGGGTCGTGCGGGAACTGTGCCGGCAGGACTGTCGCCGACTGCAACGGTGTCGAGCGTCGGCACGTCTCTCTCCTCGTCGCTAGAGCTACCACCACCGCCGCCGAGACAGCCAGCCAGCCCCGCTGCTCCGGCGAGACCACCGAGATACTGTCTGCGCGAGAGACGAGTCATATCCCGTTGTACGACCGAGATGCTCAAAGCCCCAGTGCGGGTGTGAACAGGTCACACACAATCACCCCTGTTCTATTTTGCGTGGGTCACTACCAGCCGGTATGCGCCGTCGGACGTATCTGAGTGGGGTGGCTGTCGGACTCACTGCGCTGTCTGGCTGTGGTTCGCTTGGCTCACAGACGGGAACTGACACAGCGACGACCGACGACAGCGCCACGCCGAGACCGCCGACGCTCGCCGGGACGGAACTGCCCGTCGACCGCTCGGAAATCACCTTCGCTGCGCCGACAGACGTATTCGCCGCTATCGTCGACCCCGTCTTCGGCCCCGACTGGGAGGGCGTCACCTTGCCAAACTACGCCGGTGATGGCGCACGACCGCGACTCGCCTCCGACGACCGTATCATCGGTGTCACTCGCGACGGTGCCGCCAGAGCGTATCCGCTCCGTCTGCTCTTCGACCACGAAATCGTCAACGACGACTTCGGTGGCCCGCTGTTGGTAACCTACTGTCCACTGTGTGGCTCCGGTGTTACCGCCGAGCGGTTCGTCGACGGCGAGCCGACGACATTCGGCGTCTCCGGCAAACTCTGGAATTCCGACCTCCTGATGTACGACCAGCGCACAGAGAGCTACTGGAGCCAGATTCTCGCCACGGCAATCCGGGGCCCTCAGACCGGTGATACCCTCGACCTTCTTCCCTCTACACTGACGACGTGGGGACAGTGGCGCGAAGCCCACCCCGAGACGGTCGTGTTGCGCCCGCCACCGGAGTCGGGAACGATAGATGACAGCGGGCCGCAGTTCTACAGTGACGACTTCGATGCAGGATACCGAAACGCCAGCGTCATCGGCGTCGGCGAAAACGACTTCCAGTCCGACCGCTTGCCGGCGAAGAGCGTCGTCCTCGGCGTCGAACACGGCGACCGGGCACGAGCGTATCCACGCTCTGTCGTTCGCAACGCCGGTGTGATACACGATAGCCTCGGCTCTCTCCCACTCGTCGTCACTCACGACGAGGACACGCTGGTCGCGTACGACCGGCGTGTCGACGGCACCACACTCACCTTCGAACGGGCCGCAGACGGGACGCTACGTGGTGGTGGCAGCCGCTGGCGAATCCTCACCGGCGAAGCAATAGATGGTACCTACGAAGGCACAAGTCTCGAATCGGTACACGACGTGTCTCAACTGCTCTGGTTCGCCTGGGTTCAACATCACCCGGAGACGACCCTCTACGAGATAGCGTGAGACTACTGACTGACGGTACTGTTTTCCTGTCGGCCACCGTCTGTTCGCCGCGTGAGAGAGACAGTGCTCCGCTCGTCGGGCATCGTCGCTGTCGTCGTGACGATGGGGTCGATACTCCTGTCGACGGGACTCTCGCCGTCGTTTTCCTGGACGGCCAACGCGCTCTCGAATCTCGGTGTCGCACAGACGGCGGCAGGGACACCGCTGACTGTAGTTGCGTTCAACGGGGGACTCATCGTCGGTGGACTCGTCGGCGTTCTCTTTGCAGTTGCACTCGCCAACTCGATACCATCAGCAGGTGGCTCCCTCGTCGGTCTCACCTTCGGCATCGCGCTGGCGCTGATGGGGCTGGTCGGGGTCTTCCCACAGACACACCCGCTGCATTTCCCCGTTGCAGTCGGATTTTATCTCTTTATCTCGCTGGCGCTGTGGGTCGACGCGCTCGTTTCTCTCCGCGCCGGTTGGCGACGGCGAGCGGGGCTGGGCTTTGCACTCGGCGGTGTCAATCTGCTGGGCTGGCTCGTGTGGGGACTGACTGGCTCGGTACGACGGCCAGGTCTGGCACTCCCCGAGATTGTCGGTGCACTCGCATTCTCTGTGTGGGTGGTCTGGGTCGCCGTCGGTTTGCGCCAGCACCGGTGGCCGACCACCTCGAAGTCTTAAGTCTACGGCACTCGTTGACAGGGGCGAATGCCAGCAGTCGAGACCGACGAGTTGACGAAACGCTTTGGCGACGTGGTTGCACTGGATTCGCTCTCGCTGACGGTACCCGATGGGGAACTCTTTGGTCTCCTTGGCCCAAACGGGTCGGGAAAGACCACGACCATAGAGATTCTCACCGGGCAGCGAACACCAACAGCGGGCACGGCGACTGTCCTCGGTTACGACCCCGTCACGGAACCGCTCGCAGTTCGTCGAGAAATCGGTATCCTCCCCGAACGTGAAGACCCGCCGAGTTTTCTCACGCCACGTGAGTACCTCCAGTTTGTCGGCGACGTGCGCGACATCGACGACATCGACGACCGTATCGAGGAGTGGTCGCGCACGCTCGAGTTTCGCGGCGTGCTGGATACGCTCGCTGGCGACCTCTCGGAGGGAGAACGCCAGCGTGTGATGCTCTCGCAGTCGTTCATTCACGAGCCGAGTCTCGTGTTCATCGACGAACCGCTCGTCAATCTCGACCCGCTGATGCAAGAGGAGGTCAAGCGCATCCTCCGTGACTACTGTGCGGCGGGGAACACACTGTTTCTCTCGACACATTTCATGTCCGTCGCTGAGGAACTCTGTACGCGAGTCGGCATCATCGCTGACGGACAACTCGTCGCCGAGCGCGAACCCCAGACACTCGAAGACGGTGCCCTCCTTGATGCCTTTGTCACGGAAATCGAGGGTGCAGAGGGAAGCGGCGGCGAGCAGGCACTCGGGGTGAGTGAAGAATGAAAATTCTCTCCGAGAGTTTCGGGGGTGGACAGCGGTGACGCTGTTCAGGCGGATGCTCACAGAGGAGTATCGGCTCCACGCGACGCTGTTCGGTCGACGGCGGTTTTTTGCACTCCCGGTGTTCGTGGCCGCACTCGCCGGTGGCGGCGTCTACCTGTTGCAGTTGACCGGAACGCCACTTCCGACGGTCGTTGCTGGGTTGCACGCTCTGGTTGCCTTTCTCGGTCTCCAGGTCGGCACGCTCGGGTTGGTCGGACGCGACGCGATGCGTGACGTGCTCGGTGACACGACGTTGCTCGTCTTCTCTGCGCGGACGCTTCCTGTCTCCTGGCAACGACTGCTGGCCACATTTCTGGTCAAAGACCTGGTCTACTACGCGGCGTTTTTCTTGACGCCGCTTGTCGTGGGATTTGTTCCGATAGCGGCGGCCGGCGGGTTCGAGCCGACGGCTGTTGCACTGCTGTGGCTGACGTTGGTCGGGACGTTTGCACTCGGTGCGGCCGGGAGTCTGACACTCGTTGGACTCGGCACCCGCAACAAGCCAGCGCTCGTCGCCGCTGTCGCAGCACTGGCCGCACTCGCGGTGTTCAGAGGGGCGGAACTCGTCGCCGTGACTCCCTATGCAGTTTACACAGACCCCTCGCTGGGGACGGCCGGGCTTGCCGGAATTGTGCTTGTGGGTACCAGTATCCTCGGCCCGCTGTTGTTCGAACCGGCCGCCGGTGGGAACACCAGACGGGTCGCGACCGACCGGTACAGAACGCTACAGCGACTCCCCGGCATCGATGAGTTGACCGCCCGACCGCTGCTTGAAGTCACGCGCTCGTCGGGCTCTGTCTGGAAAGTCGCCTTCTCGCTCGGTGTGCTCTTTGCCGTGACTGCGCTGTTGCTCGACCGTATCGTAGCTGCGACCGGACTCTCACCCGCTGCTGGCATCGCCTTTGGTTCGCTGCTCGGACTGGGTACCTTTACGACGTACAACTGGGTCACGCAGTTCGACGACCCGCGTGAGTATCTCCGGTATCCGGCTGGCGTTGACGCCGTCTTCCGCGCGAAGTTCAGAGCCCACCTCGCGCTCGCGCTCCCGACGGGACTGGCGTATCTCGTGCTCGCGACAATCTGGTATCCACCTGCGGAGTTGGCCGCCGGTGTCGTCGTTTTCCCGCTCGTCACCATCTACGTCGCCGGACTGACAGCGTATCTGACCGGACTCTCGCCGAACGAACTCCTCTTCGATACGCTGTTGTTCGCGGTGTTCGGTGCCGGGCTAGCAGTGCTGGCGGTGCCGCTCCTTGTCGCTTCGCTGGCTGCCGGTACCGCCCCGGTTATCGCCCACGCTGTGGCCGTCGGCATTGCGACGGTTTTCGCCGCCGTCGGTGCCGTGCTCGCGTATCGCGCCGGCCCTCGTTGGCAGCGCCGTCTCCGTGATGAAGATGACTGACTGGCAGAAACACTTTCGTAGGCCTGGCGGCAACAGTGTAGTTCACATGAGTCGCTCTCGGATGTACACGCTCGTCGAGAGGCGGAGATAATGTCGGCTGCACCGATTCGGACGCTCGTCGTCGACGACAGCGAATTCTTCGCCGAGATGACTGCCGAGACACTTCAGGAGGAACACGGCATCGAGGCCACGTTCAAGACCAGTGCAGAAGAGGCCCTGGAGTGGATTTCGGATGCCACTGTCGACTGCATCGTCAGCAACTACGAGATGCCCGGGATGGACGGCATAGATTTCCTGCGAACCGTCCAGGAACAGCACGCAGACATCCCGTTTATCTTTCTGACTGGGCGCGACGACGAGGACGTTGCCAGCCGAGCACTCGAAGCCGGCGCGGCAGATTACCTCCTGAAAAACGGTGTCGTCGCAGACGACCGCTACGAGCGACTCGCGAATCGCATCCGGGGCGTTGTCGACCCACAGCGACCCCACCAGACACACGAATCGCTGTTTCAACACTCCTTTGACGCGATTGCCCACGTGAGAAATTCGGGTGAGATTCTGTCCGCGAATAGTGAGATGGCCGCGTTACTCGACACTGAATCTGACGAGCTACTGGGGGCGTCTCTCGAAGAGATTTTCGGTGGGAAGACGGGGGGCGAGCGACTGACCGCCGGCCGCGAGGCCGTCGAGACTGGGACACCAGTCCAGACGGAAGATTCACACGACGGTCGTTTCTTCCGGAACCGCTTCGTCCCGGTGGCCGCCGACAGTGAGAACGATTCCTTTCACATTCTCTCACGCGACGTCACAGCGCGCAGAGACTGTGAACGGGCACTCGAACGACAGAACGAACGTCTCGAGGAGTTCTCGAGTGTGGTCTCACACGACCTTCGAAACCCCCTGAACGTCGCACAGAGTTCACTCGAACTGCTTCAGGAGGAACCCGACGCCGACCACGACGACCGCATCGACCGCTCACTCGACCGGATGAACAGGATTATCGACGACGTGTTGCTGTTCGTTCGTCAGGACGACACGGTCGACTCGCCGTCGCCGGTCGATCTGTCACGGATGGTGCGAAATGCGTGGTCGAGTGTCGAGACTGGTGAGATAGAACTGGTTGTCGAAACAACACGCCGCATCGAAGCCGATGCAGACCAACTACGGGAGATGCTCGGCCACCTTCTGACGAATGCACACACGCACGCCGACGCGTCGACAGTGACCGTCGGGCATCTCTCTGAATCCGGGGCGACCGGTAACTTCTACGTCGAAGACGACGGGGCTGGTCTCCCACCGACCGACCCCGGCGACATCTTCGAAACCGGCTTTTCGACCGGTCGTGGCGGCACGGGACTCGGGTTGAGTATCGTCCGACAGATTGCGCGTGCACACGGATGGACAGTGACCGTGCACGACACGGAACAGGGCGGCGCACGCTTCGAGTTCCGTGGTGTCACCGAGCGCTGAGATGAACGGACGCATACGTCGTCTCGTCGGTGTTCTGTGTATTCTCGCCCTCGTGGGAATATTTGTGTTTGGTGGTCAGTTCGTCCAGCTTGTGGCTCCCTTGAGCGGGTCTGCGTGGAACTCGGCAACACAGCCGGACGGACTCACAGTCGAGAACCCCTACGGCGAGGCGACAGTCAGCTACAACGCGCAGGGAGTGCCGACCATCGAGGCCGAAAACGAGCGCGCGCTGGCGTATGCCACCGGCTACGTGCAGGCGCGTGACAGACTCTTCCAGATGGATTTGATTCGACGCCTGATGGGCGGACGGCTGGCGGCGGCGTTCGGTGAACGGGCAGTCGAGTCTGACCGGTTCCACCGGCGGATGGGTTTCGAGGACGCTGCCGAGGCAACGTGGCGACAGCTCAACGGCACCGAGCACGGCGCGAAACTCGAAGCGTACTCCGCGGGTGTCAACCGATATATGCAAACACAACCGTTGCCCCTGGAGTTCGAACTCAACGGCTACGAACCCACACGCTGGGAGCCAGTGGACACGCTGCTGGTCGGCCAGCAGATTTCCTGGGGACTGTCGGGAAACTTCGCAGACCTCCGCCGGGAGGCAATCGCGAACCGACTGCCCCGGGCGCTGTCGCTGTACCCGCGGGCGTTTGCACACAACGCGACGATTGTCGACAATCAACGACGTGGACAGACCCAGCGTCGACCCTCTGGGGCGGACGGTTCGGTCAAGAAGGTCTACGAGGCAGTCAGAGAGTACGATACAGAGGCCGGACTCGGGTCGAACAACTGGGCGATAAGCGGGGAGTACACCGAGAGCGGCGACCCGATACTGGCGAACGATCCGCACCTGTCGCTGACTGCCCCACCGGTCTGGTACGAGATGCGCCTCGAATCGCCCGAGAGGAACGTCTCCGGTGCCGGGTTCGCCGGGATTCCCTTCGTCATCATCGGAGCCAACGACGATGTCGCCTGGGGAGTCACCAACGTCGGCGCGGACGTGACCGACGCCTACACCTACGAGTGGCGAAACGGAACCTACCTGTACGATGGCGAGTACCGCACGCCCGAAACGCGAACGGAGACGATAGCAGTAGCCGATGGAGAATCCGAGACAGTCACAGTCGAGCGAACTGTCCACGGCCCCGTCCTCGAACGGCAAAACCAGACCGTCGCCATCGCCTGGACTGGACTGACCGCGACCACGCAATCTCGCGCCATCGACCGGCTCTCCTCGGCGGACAACCTCACCACGTTCGAAACCGCCCTTCGGGAGTTCGACCTGCCGGCACAGAACTTCGTCGCAATCGACCGTGACGGCGGGGTACTCTACTACCCAGCCGGGAAGTATCCAATCCGTACCGTCGACGGTCAACCAGTCGCCGGCGACCGCGTGTTCAACGGCTCTGCAGGCCACGGAGAGTGGAGGGGCTTCGAACTCTACGGCCGGTCGAACTGGAGTGGCTTCGTCGACTTCGACGCCATTCCCCACCTGCGTGACCCTGCCTACGTCAGCACGGCGAACCAGCGCGTCGCCGACGACCCCGGCTTCTATCTCGGCACGAGTATGTTCTTTTCCAGCCCCTACCGCGGCATCCGCCTGCAGGAACTGCTCGCCGAGCGCACTGCAAACGGCTCCATCACACGCGAAGACGTACTCGAAATCCAGCGCGACACCTACTCCGTCCCCGCCGAGCGTTTCTCGGGACAGATACGCAACGCGACCGACGAGATGAGTCCTGCGGCACGGGCAGCGGCCCAATCCCTCCAGAACTGGGACTACGAGATGCGACGCGACTCGCGTGACGCACTGGTGTTTAGCCGCTGGCTCGACCGCTACCGCGACGAGGTGTTTGCAGATGAATACAATGCAAACAATCTGGACGAATCCTACTATCCGAACCACTGGGTGCTCCAGCGTCTCCCGGCAGACAGTCCGTGGTTCGACGACACGCGAACGTCTGGCGTCGAAACGCGTTCGGATATCACTGCACGGACGATGGAGGCCGTCGTCGAGGAGATAGACCGCGAGGGCTGGGAGACCTACGGCGACTACAACACGGTCGACATCGACCACCAGTTCCCTGTGGACTTTCTCGACTATCCGGAGCGGCCGACCGATGGCTCGCCGTTTACTGTGCGTAACTTCCGTGCTGACTCCGGCCCCGTCGGGAGTAGTTACCGATTCGTCGTCTCGGAGCAGGGGTCACTCGCTGTGTTACCCGGTGGTAACTCGGGGAACTACTTCTCCGAGCACTACGCCGACCAGTTCGACCTCTGGCGCAACGGCGAATACCGACCGTTTCCGACCGGCGCGACCGGCACGCCGACGATTCACTTCGAGGAGGACGGGACATGAACGTCCGCAGCCTCCGTGAACGCGTTCGGTCGGGCGACTGGTCGGAACTGGCTCTCGTCGTGACGTTTCTGGTGGCTATCCCCGTGTCGCTCGTTCACTGGGGCGGGCTCGTCGTCGGTGGGGCACTCGTCGGCGTGGTCGCGAGGAGTCTCCCGCGGGCACTCGTGCTCGGATTCGTCCTCGGTCTCACCGTTCTCCTGGTCTTCGCTGGCTGGCTGCTGCTGGCAGGAGTGTTTGGCTCGTATCTCTCGATGGGGATGGTCTTCCTGGCCAGCGTCGGCGTGAGTCTCGGACTCCCGCTTCTCGCTGCCGGAGCGGCACGCGGTCTGACGTGACCGGCGGCGTTAATGTCACCGAGTCCCTTCCGTTGGACGATGACCCACAGTGGTGTGATTGTCGACCTCGACGGAACCGTCTACCGTGGTGACCATCTCCTGCCGGGCGTGAGCGATGCCATCGACACTCTTCGTGCTCGGGATTTCTCCTTGCTGTTTTTCTCGAACAATCCCACGAAAGACGGCGAGGCCTACGTCGACCACCTTTCGGATCTCGGGGTAGATGTCAGACCCGGCGAAGCGTACTCTGCTGGGGTTACAACGACGGAATACCTTTGTGCGAATCATGCGAACGACCCGATTATGCTCGTCGGTGCGGCGGGATTGCGCGACCAACTCCTCGGTGCTGGCCTCACACTGACCACCGACCCGGACGAGACGGAGGTACTGGTCGGGTCGTGGACCCCGGAGTTCGATTACGAGGATATGCATCTCGCCTTGCGTGCCGTCGACGACGAGACGACGTTTCTGGGAACTGACCCCGACCGCACGTTCCCGCAGGCAAACGGCGAGATAGTGCCCGGTTCGGGTGCAGTCGTCAATTCTCTCGCAGCGACGGTCGGGAGAGAACCGGACACCATTCTCGGGAAGCCCTCGGAGGCGGCACTCGACCTCGTCCTCGACCGACTGGCCCTCCCTGCCTCGGAGTGTCTCATCGTCGGCGACCGCCTGAGCACCGACCTCCGAATGGGTGCCAGAGCGGGCATGACGACCGTGCTCGTACTCACGGGCGTCTCTGACAGGAGTGATATCGCTCACAGCGATGTCGACCCTGATTTCGTCATCGACGGACTGGGAGACATCGAGGAAGTACTGGCGACTCTCGAATAAACTCTAAACCTGTTGTATAATTCCCCATTTCGCGTGGTTTTTAGTAGGTCTGTGCCAACCTCTCCACATGGTAGATAAAGACGACCTGCGCGAGCAGTTCACCGAAGCCTTCGAAGGAGCAGACTATCCCATCAACAGTCCGATGGATCTCGTTCCGGCACTGCCCGAGGGTCCGTCGACGAAATTCGAGTCGGGTGACTTTTCGATGACAGCGATGGAACTGAACACAAAACTCAGCGGTGGCGAGTTCCCGTACGAAGATGTCGAGTCGTTTGTCGACGACGTGGTCGACCAACTGGATAGCCAGGGTCTGCTCTGAGCGTGACGTAACGGATATAAGGGCCCGTTCCAAATCACTCACCGAAGTCCCGTGGTGTAGCGGCCAATCATAGTGGCCTTTGGAGCCATTGACGGCGGTTCGAATCCGCCCGGGACTA
>CAZFOF010000007.1:0-2687 GCA_964520265.1 uncultured Halobacteriales archaeon
TGGCCTACGACGCCGACGTGTCGCTGAACGGCGGCACCGTCTACACCGCCTTCGCATCGGGCTATCTCACGCCCGACGACGAGTCGGCCGACGAAGCGTTCGAACTGACCGTTGCGCAAGACGCCAGCTACTGACCGGCCATCGCGCGCGGAACCGTCCCGCTCGTGACCTGTCCCCGTCGACGACGGTTACTCCTCGTCGAACCTGAAGACTGTCTGCAGTTGGGACTCGATTTCCTCGACGTAGACGTCGAGTACTGAGTCCGCCTTCTCGGTATCGACGATGACGTTCTCCAGGTTCTCGAGTGGATTCTCGGGGAGTTCGACGCGGAAGCTTCCCTCTCCTTCGTAGAAGGGCTCGCTCTCGGCGAGAATGGCCTGGTCGATGGCGTGGACGAGTTCGGAGTCGTAGGCGTCGTTCATCCTCTCGAACGCCTGGCGGTAGGCCTGCTGGAGCTGTGGGAAGTAGTGTTCGTATTTATCCTCGAACTTGGCTGGGTCGAAGTCAGTGGCTGGCATTACCAGAAACGTACACCCGGGCACAAAAGCACTTACTGCTTTTGTTCGTCGGTGTCGTCGGCAGCACCGCCAGTGTCGCCGTGGTTCTCATCGTCTGTTGCATCGCCGTCGCTGGACTCGCTGTCCGTCTCCGCCACGGTTGACCCCTCGTCCAGCAGGTCGAGTCGATTCTGCGGAAAGGCAAGCAGGTACAGCGCGATGCCGACGACTGCCGTGAAGAAAACACCCGCAGCAAGTGTGACAACGGCATTCTCGGCGAGTGCTCCGCTTCCAGTTCCCGTGTCGACCGAGAGCAGTACAATTCCCAACACCACCAGTGTCGCCATCACCCCGAAGACGAATCCCGACCCGAACAACAACCGACTCTTATCCGTGAGGGTTGACTCTTCGCTACTCATTGCTACCTACCATCGACAGGTGGGCAATTAAAACCGATGGCCCCTGGCTGAGGCGATTTAATATCGCGCTGCGTGATTTATAGCGGGGGAGATGGTCGCTACGGTCGGTGTTGCTGACGGCTCTCGCCGGAGTCCGCGATACCTACTTTGCGGGATTTTTGCTCTGTTTCTGTGGCAGGTAGACGAACATGTACAGCAGCGCCAGAATCGAGACCATCCCTGCGAACACCAGATAGAACGCGGTCGGGAGTCCGGTGAGCGTTTCGGAGACGATGTCGATGCGCGCCCACGCTATCGACGTGGCGATGAGTTCGACGTAGACGATGGTACCGAGCACCCCGACCAACAGCCCGTCGAAGAGACTCCGTGGTTGCATAGGCGTTCGTGTGCAACTCGATTGTGCACGTGCATATGCTTTTCTCGGTCAATCGAGTTGCTCGCCGACGATTTCGTCGGCGGCGTCAACGAAGTCCTCCTCTGCTCCGGCCGGAACCGTCGCACCCGCAGCCACGTCGTGGCCGCCGCCGTCGCCGCCGACCGACTGGGATGCCTCTCGCATCACGACCGAGAGATCGAGTCCCTGGCCGACGAGACGCGCCGTGCCGCGGGCGGACACTTTCGTCTCCTCGTCGCTTTTTCGCGCGAAGGCAACAATCGGCCGGTCGGGGTCGACACCGTCGACGCCGAGTGCCATCCCGGCGACGATGCCGACGATTGTCTCCCGGATCTCGTCGGCCGCATCGAAGTACTGGACGTGATCGGCACGGGAGACCCCCTGTGATTTGACCTGTTCGAGTCCCTCAGAGAGATTCCGCCGGTGGTTCTGCAGGAGACGCCGGGCGCGTTCGAGTGCCCCCTCGCGGTCACCGAGACAGACGCCAAGTCCTACATCCGCACGCTCGTAGCGCGCGGTGGCATTCAGCAGCGTCGAGAATTCGCTGGCGTCACGGAGTTCCGTCCCGGGTTCTTCGGCTTCGAGCGTGTAGGTCGTTCCGACCAACTGGTCGACTTTCTTCGCGGGCACGCCTCGTTTGAGCGCGTGCTGGACGAGCGCACTCGCGACGGTCTGTTGCTCGTCGTCCGAGAGGTCGACCCAGCGCCGCCACCCGTCGCCGTCGCGGAGGTCGACATCCAACTCGTCGAGAAACGAGATTGCGCCCGTCTCGTCGTTGGAGATGCCCGGAATACGCACTTCGCTCGCGTATTCGAGCAGTTTCGGGAGCGGGCGGGTCTGTTTGCCGTAGAAGGCGAGGTCGGTTCGCTCGGCGAGGACGCCGGCGTCGATTCCCTCTTCGACGATGGCGCGGTTCGCACCGACGAGTTCGCCGCCGACAGCCTGCATATCGCCGACGGCACCCACGACCGCGAGTGCTGCGAGGTCACGGTTGTCCGGGCGTGCGTCGCCACCGGCGATGTCGACGCCGGCACCGGTGTCTGCGGGAGTTTCCGCAGCGAGTGCACGGGCAAGCAGGTAACTCGCGCCCGCGCCGGAGAGTTCCGATGCGCCGTCCAGCCCTTCGAGCAGTGGATTGAGGTGGTACTCCGTCTCGGCGTCGGCGGGCTGGTGGTGGTCGGCGATGACCGGCTGGAAGTCGCCGGCCCGTTCGTGTTCGGCGATGATGTCGAGTTGCCCGCTGCCGAAGTCAGTAAAGAGCACGGTGTCGTACTCGCGGGCGGCGAGACTCGCGATTTCCGTCTCGTCAAGCTGGTTTTTGAACACCGTCTCGACGGGGATTCCGGCCCGCTCCAGTGCCGCCGTGGCGATTGCGGC
>CAZFOF010000007.1:2697-21139 GCA_964520265.1 uncultured Halobacteriales archaeon
TCAGCCCGTCGGCGTCGATATGCGACGCGAGCAGTACTTCCTCGGCCGCCTGCAAACGTTCTGCGCAGGCGCGGGCTCGCCCGTCGAGTTCAGGAACCGTTTCCATCGCTCCGAGATACGCGGGTGTTCGGACTTAAACTTCCGGTCGACGAACGGCCAATCCTCCGCACGTCGCGACTCCGACCCGTCCAGTAGCGTCCGTCGAGTGGAGCGCACGACAGGGGAATCGGACGGCTTTAATCGGCTACCGTATTTGCCCAAGATGAATGGGACTCTACCGGCTCGTGTCGCTCGTTCTCGTCTGGCAACTGGCGGCGAGTATCTGCTACTACGCCGTGTTTGCGGCGACGCCATTTTTTAGAGACCAGTTCGGGCTCTCGGGCACCGGCGTCGGACTCGTCGTGACGGCACTGACGCTTGGCTATGCCGTTTTCTTGCTCCCGATGGGCGCGCTGACCGACCGGTACGGCGAACACCGGATGCTCACGCTCGGACTGGTCGGGCTGGGAGTCGGCGCGGTACTGGTCGCGCAGGCGGGGTCGTATCCGCTGTTGCTCCTCAGTGCGTTCGTTCTGGGGTCGATGTACGGCACCGCGATGCCCGGGACGAACAAGGCGATATTCGACAACACGCCGCCAGGGCGGCAGAATCTGGCCGTCGGCATCAAACAGGTCGGCGTGACCGCCGGCAGCGGCGCGAGTGCACTGCTCGTCACCGGCATTGCCGGCATCCTGTTCTGGGAAGCGGCGTTCTACGTCGCCACCGCCAGCGCCGTCGTCGTCGCTGTGGTGTTCTGGCTTGCCTACGTGAGCGATGGCGGGACGGGCACAGCGAGTTATCCAGATTTCCGTGAACTGTTCGGAAACACGCCGTACCGGTCGCTGACCGTCGCTGGCTTCTGTCTCGGCGCTGGACTGTTCACCACGACCGGATACACAATCATCTACATCGACGAAGCAATCGGCGCGAGCGTTGCATTCGGTGGACTGGTGCTCGCGCTGCTCCAGGTGTCGGGCAGTACCGGCCGCGTCGTCACCGGATGGCTGAGCGACGTGTTGCCGGGTGAACCGCGCCGCGCTATCGGGGCGGTGCTTCTGGTGCAGTCACTCGCCAGCGCCGTGCTGTTCGTCGTCGTCGCCGTTGTCGAGGGGACGACGCTGGCTGCCGTCGCCTTCGTTGCACTTGGCTTTTTCATCCTCGGCTGCACCGGCGTCTACTACTCCTGTATGGCGACGCTGGTGTCTGTCGAGGATATGGGTGGCGCGACTGCTGGCGGCCAGCTCGCGCTTACCGCAGGCGCGCTGTTTGCCCCGCCGCTGTTTGGCTATCTCTCGGATACGGTTGGCTACTGGGCGAGTTGGGTCATGCTGGCGGCGCTCGCTGTCGTCGCAAGCGTGTTCGTCGGCCGCGTCATCGTCACCGACCCGCCCGAAGACATCAACGCCGCTATCACGAGTACCGACGCGAACTGAGACGGACTGCTGTACGTCAGTACCGGACTGACCGCACGAAGGCGTGCGGTCGTCCCAGAAAACAGTTACAGCACCCCGTATGACGTTCCCCGTGGCGTGTAACGGGACACGTACTACCGAAACCGACGCGAGAGTGGTCGTGGCGGCGGATATGTCCTGATGTGGGATGATAGCCGTCGTAGTCAACATTAATAAATGGGGATGTAAAAGGGGGAGATATGTACGACATCGTAATGGCTGTCGATGGGGATGAAACGCGCGTCTCACGCCAGATCAATGCAATCGAAGACCTGCCGGCCAAAGAGGAGTTGTCCGTGGTCGTCCTGTACGTCCACGAGGAAGTCGATATGCCAGCAGACGAGGCTGGCACGCAGGTCATCAACGCGATTAACGATGATATCGACGACCTGCAAGGACTGCCGGACACCGTCCAAGATGCACAGGATACGCTGGAGGAGTACGGTGTCTCGGTGAACGTCTCGGAATTGAAAGGCGACCCGGCGACGGTCATCCGCGACGTTGCAGACGAGGTCGACGCCAACGCAATCTGTGTGGCCGGCCGCAACCGGAACCCCGTCGGAAAGGCAATCTTCGGCAGCGTGACCCAGGAAGTGCTTCTGGAGAGCGACCGAACTGTCATCGTCGCACGATAGCACCGTAGCCGAGTCGGTTGGGTTCTGCGCTGTACCTTCGCAGATATCGCCACTGCAGTGGCTGCGTTGCTCTGGGGGCTACGGCGATGATGCAAACTTGCATACGGGAGTATCAGGGGTGGCCAAAATCGGGTAGATTTCCGTCACAAACTACCTGCGATAAGAGCCAGCACGGATGTGGTTCTCTCCCTAGTGAACGATTGACGACATTTCCATAATTGAACAAACGTGTCATTCCAATCAGTTCTAAATCTAGTACTCTTTTGCCATAATTTGGGGCGAAATAGAGGTTTGACAGGATATTGCGGACTGTGATTAGTGGTTGCAGATTTTGACATACATGGACAATCATGAGGGTAATTTGGTTAGAAGACGAACGTCACTATTATATAATACCTACCATAGAGTTCGTTGTATGTCAGACGATAGCGTCAGTAGACGGGACATGCTTTCAGGTGCAGCGACACTCGGAGTAATCACACTCGCCGGTTGTAGCGGTGGCGACGGTGACGACGGTGGTAGCGATGGTGGCGACGGTGGTAGCGACGGTGACGACGGCGGAAGCCAGTCGTATCAGGTCTCCATCGGCGCGACGTCGTCCGGTAGTTCCACGATGGCGGCGGCACAGGCACTTCAACGCGCCGCCAGCGAACACAGCGACATTCTGTCTGTGTCGGCACAGACGACGTCGGGCTGGACGGCGAACATCCGTGAGTTCGCCAACGGTAACATCTCCGCGATGGGTGTCGACAACAACTCGCTGTCGAAGGCGATGAACGACGCGGGGCCGTTCGAGGGCAACCGATCCGTCGATAACCTCCCGATGCAGGGATTCGTGTTCACGAACCTGGAGATTTACTGGGTCGCCATGGAGAGTTCGGGCATCGAGTCCACGGCCGACCTGGCCGACGGTGGCCACACGATCTACCCGATCCAGCCCGGCTTCGGGACGCGGCTGCTGACTGAAGAGGTTCTCAAGGAGGCCGGTGTCTGGGAACCCAACGACATCCTCAACGCCGACACCAGCGACATCCCCGGGAACGTCGAGGAAGGCAACGTCGACGCCCTCTGTGTGTACGGTGCGAACGGGGTCGACCTTTCGGGCTGGGTGCAAAACGTCGACGTCCGCAGTGGGGACAGCCTGCAGATAATCGATGTCGACGAGAACTTTGCGAACGCCATCGAGAACGTCGGCGGCGCAATCAAAAAGGAAATCGAACCCTACGGCTGGGAGCAGGACGTTACCGGCATTACCGACACGACTACCGGGTGGGTTCTCGCCGGTCAGTGGGCGTTTGGACCGAGCGTCCCCGCCGAAGCGACTCACGAGATTGCGCGGATCTCCAGTGAACACGCCGATGCTATCAGGGAGGCCGACTCGACCGCTCTCGACCACTCCGACCCAGAGTCGATGACCACGGCAGTCATCCCCGAACTTGAGGTTCACCCCGGCGTCGCAGACTTCTTCGAAGAGAACGACGTCTGGAACGACGAGTGGATGCGCGGCGAGACGAACTGATCCTCTCGTCGGGTCGTTCCCGCACGAATCGAACTGACCAATCATATCATACATTACATATCCGGGTGAAAATTACGCCGTAACCGGTTTTTGTTTGCGAAGCATAATTTGCCGGTAGAGCGCGCAACACGCAACTAATATACTAAACAAAAAATAAAGCACAATGACCAATCACGAAATAGTAGGGCTAATGACCCTATGTTCGAAAGTATCGAAAAGAAGCATGGTTACAACAGGTGTACGAATGGGAAGCCGCATCTGGGAGTGTGGCAATGAGTAACGCGGATCCCGACGAGTTTACGAAAGACGACGATGAAGTCGGTGGCGGATTCGAGCGACCCGGACCGTGGGATGCCGAACTATTCTCGATGCGGAACCTCTTCATTTTCCTGACCATCCCGTTCTGGATGTTCATCTATTACTGGAACTTCGACGCATTCCAGTCGGTGTTGGGCGATACAATGTCGAAGGTACAGTTTGGGATCATTTTCCTCGGTGGAATCCTGATTCTGTACATCCTCTCCGCGCTGATGGAGAAGACTGAGAGTGGTGGGAATGGAAACCTGATAGCCGGCTTCAAAGAGGCCTATGGACCCGGCAACAGACTCGATTCGGCCATCCTCACCCTTGCCGTCATCGACATCGCCTACACGACTTGGTACATGGCGATGAACATCGAAGAGATCCGTGTCGCCCGAGCGGGCCTCGCGTTCCAACACGAGTTGGTGATGGCGGCCGCGTTCATTCTCGTGATGCTGTATCTCACCTGGCGATCGTTCGGGAAGACGTTCCTGGCGATCGTGTCCCTCGCGTTCCTGTACGGCTACTTCGGGCCGCTCGCACCGGGGCCGCTGTCCCACGGTGGACTGACCATCGACCGTCTGCTCCGGATTGCCGTCATCGGCGACGAAGGGTTCTACGGCTCGCTGAACCAGCTCGTGGCAGCCTGGATCGGGCTGTTCATGCTGTACGCCGGCCTCCTGAAGGGGTACGGCGCGTTCGACCTCATCATGCGGGTAGCGTTCCGGGCAGCGGAGTACATCGACTCGGGGATTGCCCAGACTGCGGTGCTCTCGAGTGCTGTCATCGGCTCGGTCAACGGAAGCCAGACAGCCAACGCCGGCATGACCGGCTCGTTCACCATCCCGCTGATGAAAAAGAACGGAGTGCGCCCCGAGACCGCCGGCGCAATCGAGGCCGTCGCGTCCACGTCCGGCCAGGTGCTGCCGCCGATCATGGGTGCTGCCGCGTTCATCATGGCAGTACTGGTCGAAGGCCCGGCTGGGGTGAATATCAGCTACGTCGATGTGATCGTCGCTGGCCTGATCCCGGCGGCAGTTCTCGTGGTGACAATCTTCATCGCCGTCCACTACGTCTCCGCGCCGCAACTGGAAGATGCCAACATCGAGAAACACGCCCTGGATCCACTCTCGAGAAATAAGGCCATCACGGAGGGGATCAAGTTTGTCGTCCCGCTCGCCATTCTCATCTACAAGCTCGGAATCGAACAGGTAACGATCGGGACGGCAGCCGTCTGGACGGCGACGTCGATGCTGATCCTCGGCGTGACAATCCCACTGGTTCGGTCTGTTACCGGCTTCAACGACGAGACGATAACCGAGTCGCTCAAGCGAACCGGCTGGGAGACGCTGGACGGCGCCCGCGAGGGGGCCGTCGTGCTGGCTCCGGTCGCAGTCATCCTGGCGGCGATCGACGGCGTCGTCGGTATCCTCCAGTCGACCGGCGTGCCGGGTGCAATCTCACTCGCACTGCTCGACCTCTCGGGCGGTGTCCTGCTCGTCGCGGCCATCCTCTCGATGATTATCTGTATCCTGCTCGGCCTCGGGATGCCGACGACCGCGTCTTACACGATTGTCGCGTTTCTGGTCGCTCCGACGCTCATCACTCGGTTCGCGGTTCCCGAGATGGCGGCACACTTCTTCGTGTTCTACGCCGCGATCCTGGCCGGGCTGACGCCGCCGATCGCCACCTGCGTGGCGGTCGCCGCCGGAATCGCCGGCGGGAACTTCTGGAAGAGTTGTTGGGAGGCGGTCAAGATCTCCGCGCCGCTGTTCATCCTTCCGTTCGTCTTCGTCTACCACCCGGAGATCGTCTCCAGGCAGTTCAACAGTTTGGCGCTCACGTCCGGCGCGTTCGCGATGCTCGGCGCGATTGCCGTCATCCACGGCATCAACTTCCACTTCAGCTACGGCAAGTTCGTCACGGCCGGCTTCCGCCTGGCGTACTTCGCCGCCGGAATTCTTGCGATGGTCCACCCCGGTCGGCTGGTGCAGAGTGGTGCGTTACTCGTCGCCATCCTGATGTACGTCTTCCAGACGTTCACCGGTCGTCCCAGCCCAATCGAGACCATCTCCGGATTCTTCAACCTCGGTGGCGAGTCCATTCCGCCGGCTGAAGCCGAGCGCGAATAGACCCGCCGACATTGTTTTCTCGCTCCCCGACACAGCAGTCGCATGGACGTCGCTATTGTTCTCTTTGACGGCGTCGACGAACTCGACGCAGTCGGGCCGTTCGAGGTGTTCGAAAACGCCCGCGACGAGGGTGCTGACCTGACCGTTAGCCTGTGTACGCTCGATGGCAGCGAGTCGATCACCGCAAGCCACGGGCTCGACATCGGCCCGGCAGTCCCGCTGGCAGACCTCTCGCCGGACGTGCTTGTCGTCCCCGGCGGCCAGTGGAACGCCCGCGGCGAGACCGGTGCCTGGGCGGAGGCCGAGCGAGGTGCCCTCCCGGACGAAATTGCACGACGCCACGACGCTGGTACGACAGTCGCCGGAGTCTGCACCGGCGGGATGGTGATGGCCCGCGCGGGCGTTCTCGCCGGCCGCCCCGCCGTTACACACCACGGCGCACTCGCAGACCTCGAAGCGACCGACGCCACGGTCGTCGATGCTCGCGTCGTCGACGACGGCGATGTGCTCACCGCTGGCGGTATCACGTCGGGCCTCGACCTGGCGCTGTATCTCGTCGAACGCGAGTTCGGCACAGGTATCGCCGACGCCGTTGCCGAGCGGATGGCATACGAGCGACAGGGGTCGGTCTACCGCAGCGACGAAAAATAGGCAAGAAGCCTACCAGTCAAAGGCCGTATCGAGGTCGTGTGGCTCGTGGCCGCCGCCGTCCTCCGCGCGGTCGCGGTAGGCCTGTAACTGCGAGTGGAAGTCGGGGTGGGCACACTGCTCGACGAGCATCGCGGCCCGCTCACGGGGCGAGGCACCGCGCAGGTCGGCGACGCCTTGCTCGGTTATCACCACGTCCACGTCGTGTTCCGTGTGGTCGACGTGGGTGACCTTCGGGACGATGCGCGAGATATCACCGCTCGCTGCCGTCGAAGGCAGCGTGATGACCGACAGGGCTGCGTTGTGCACGAAGTCGCCGCTGCCACCGACGCCGCTGACCATCCGTGACCCGCCGATGTTCGTCGAGTTGGCGTGACCGTAGATGTCGAGTTCGATAGCGCTGTTGACGGCGACGACGCCGAAGCGGTCGATGAGCGTGGCGCTGTTGGAGATGTCGGTCGGCCGGAGGACGATGTCCTCGGCGTACCGGTCGGCGTGTTCGAACAGACGGTCTTGGCCCTCACTCGACAGCGCCAGCGATGTCGCGCTGGCGGCGTGTAACTGGCCGTCATCGAGCAAGTCGAGCAGGCCGTCCTGGACGACCTCGCCGAAGTACACCAGATTCCGGTCACCGAGGTCGGCATCGCCGAGTGCGCCCATCAAGGCGTTGCCGAGACTGCCAACGCCGAACTGGATGCGAAGCGACTCTGCAAACAGTGGCGACTCCGTGATTTCTGCTTCGAGGAACTCTCGCAGATTCGCGGCGATAGCGAGGTCGTCGTCGGTCGGTTCCCGGAACGTGTAGGGGTCGTCGCGCCGGTCGGTCTCGACGACCGCCTCCAGTTTCGCGGGGTCGAACTCGACGCGAGGGGTGCCGACGCGCTCGCTGGGAGACGTGACGGGGATAGGGTCGCGCTCGGGTGGTGTCCCCAGTCGGTAGACGTCGTGGAACTTCGCAAGCGTCCGGGGTTGTGCGCTGTTGACCTCGACAATCAGACGGTCGGCGCTCTCGACGAACGCCGGTGTCTGCCCGAGCGAGGTCGACGGGACGAGCCAGTCCTCGCCGACGGCGACGGCTTCGATGATTGCCACGTCGGGGTCGACGAGGCCGCCGTACTGTACCTCGTCGCCGAGTCCGGCGACGTGACGGTCGCTGAAGGCTATCTCGCCGTCGTTGATGGCGTCGCGAACCGTCGCGCGACCCTGGAAGGGGTAGCGACGTTCGACGGCACCGGCCTCGACGAGGTGTTTGTCGATAGGCTCTCCCGCACTGCCGCCGCTGACGATGGTCAACGAGAGCGACCGGTCGGACTCGGCGAGTGCGAGCGGAACCGCCTTCGGGTCGCCGACGCTTCCGAAGCCACTGACCAGCAGCGTCGCGTCGTCAGCGATTGACGCGGCGGCACTGTCGGCGTCCGTGACCGGGAGGTCGCCGTCGAGACGGTCGGGGAGCGACACGCTCACTCCTCCAGGTCGTCGGGCTGTGTCCCGATGCCCTCGGGCCAGCCCGTCGGTGCGGCCGCCGAGGGCTGTGCCGCCTCGCGTTTCAGCACCATCGGGGTGCGCTCCAGCGAGAGGACGAGTTCGTCGTCCTGATTGTACGCCCGGAGTTCGGTCGTGACGATGCCGATGTGGTCTCGGGAATCGCTCTCGCGTCTGTCGATGACTTCGCTTTCGGCGAAGATGGTGTCACCGTGGTAGACCGGTGCGTGGTGGCGGATATTGTCGTAGCCGAGGTTGGCCGTGGCGTTCGCCGAGACGTCGATGACGCTCATCCCGACTGCAAGCGCGATGACGAAGGTGCCGTCGACCAGTCGCTCGTCGAACTCCGTCTCGGCGGCATATGCCTCATTGAAGTGCATCGGATTGAGATTCATCGTCACGTTGGTGAACCAGACGTTGTCCGTCTCGGTCACCGTCCTGCCGAAGGGGTGCTTGTAGACGTCGCCGACGGTGAAGTCCTCGAAGTACCGGCCCTGCCAGCCGCTGACCAGTCGTCTGTCCTGTTCGTCCGTTGTCGTCGTGTTGTCGTCTGTCATATGTCGGTTTCTGGGTGTGGGTGTGTGACGTTTATCAGCATTGTTGCGCGAGCGTCGCCGTGGCATCTGGCGATACCGTCGTCAGTACGAGCGGGGAAGTCCGAGGACGTTCTCCCCGATGTAGTTGAGCGCGAGTTCCTGCGTGATGGGGACGAGTCGCGTGAGACGGGCTTCCCGCAGGTAGCGCTCGACGTCGTACTCTGTGGCGACGCCGAAGCCGCCGTGGGTCTGGACGGCGGCGTCGGCGGCCTCGAACGCCGCGTCGGCGGCGAGGTACTTCGACATGTTGGCGCGAGCGCCGACCGCCTTGGGGTCGTCGTCCTCGACGGCGCTGGCGGCGCTGTAGACCATCTGCTTTGCGGCCTGCACCCGGGCGTAGGACTCGGCGAGTGGGTGCTGGATACTCTGGTTCTGGCCGATCGGGCGGTCGAAGACCTCCCGCTCGCTGGCGTACTCGACGCCGGCCTCGACGGCGAGTTCGCCAAGCCCCACACACTCCGCAGCGATGACCAGTCGCTCCTCGTTGAGGCCGTCGAGCATCTGGTAGAAGCCCTCGCCCTCCTCGCCGACGAGTCGGTCGGCATCGACCCGGAGGTCCTGGAGCCACATCTCGAAGGAGTGGACGAACCCGCTGGCGGCCTTCTCGATCTGTTCCAGTTCCATGCTGCCGTCGTCGAGTGCTTCTTCGATGTCGACCAGGAACATCGAGATGCCCTGCGTCCGCTTGTCGACTGCAGACAGTGGCGTCGTCCGTGCCATCAACACGAGGTAATCACTCTGGTCGACCCGAGAAATCCAGATTTTCTGCCCGTTGATGACGTACTCGTCACCGTCGCGCTCGGCGGTCGTCTCGATGGCTGTCGACTCCGAGCCAGCGTTCGGTTCGGTGAGTCCAAACGCCTGGATGGACGTCTCGCCGCGGGCAACGGCGGGGAGTAGTTCCGATTTCAGCTCCTCGCTGGCGTATTTCACGAGCGGCGCGGAGTTGTAGATAGCGCCGTGTACCGCCTGTGCTGCGGAGAAGCCGCCCCCGTTGGCGGCAATTTCCTCCATCATGACGACGGCCTCCGGGGTCGACATGCCGGCGCCCTCGTACTCCTCGGGGATGAGCGCGCCGAACAGCCCGTGGTCGGCCAGTTCGTCGACGAACTCTGTCGGATACTCTTCGTTGGTGTCGCGCGCGCGCCAGTACGCGCGGCCGAAGTCGGAGCAGATATCGCGGATAGTGTCACGCACGAGGCGCTGTTGTTCGGTAAGGCGAACCGTGTCTCTGCGTACCATTATGCCCCTAGAGCGTCGACTAAGAGAGAATTAAACGCGTTGGTCTCGGGGAAGACGTACCACTATCGTGAAAGGTAGCTACCGTACGTCGAGTGCTGCGGCGACGTCTGGAATATCAGTGAGCGAGGATAGCCGGTCGTAAAGCGTTGCGACCTCCTCCCCGGGGAGTGCACGCCGGCCACAGGCCTCGAACTTCGCACGGAACTCGTCTTCCGGCAGGGGGTTCTCGTGGACGCCTGGCGGATTCTCCTGGTGTCGCTCGTGGGTGTCGGTCGCGGTAACGATGCGGACGGTCGCCTCGTGGGAGTCGTAGGGAATGGATTCGTCGACGGCAAAGTCGACGAGGTTGCGGGCCGCGACCAGGTTGGGGTCGTCGGTGGCGTCGTCCTCGAACTCCGCGAGGCCGACCCGGTCTCGGACGAGCGCGCAGGCGACCGCGTGTTCCATCGAGAACTTCGCCTCCAGCCCCGTCTCCGGGTCGGGATTCGTCAGTGCATCGCCCGCGCCCCCGGCCGCCCGAACCTCGATGCGCTCGACGGCATCGGGGTCGACACCCGCCGCGAGCAGTGTCTGTGTCGCGGCGATGCTCGTATGGGTGAAATAACAGCAGGGGTAGGCCTTGACGTGGATACCCTCGGTGTCGATGGCCCACTCCTCGCCGATGGCGAAGGCCTCACGTTTGGTCGCTGCTGGGCGGTCTGCGGGGTCGTACAGGTCCCAGAACCCCTGCTCGCCGCTGATGGCTTCGCTGCCGGCGGTCAGGCCGTCGCGGGCGAGCAGTGCCGCGGTGACGCCGGAGCGCGCACACAGTCCCGCGTGCAGTGGCTTCGTCATCGACCCGAAGTTCTGTTTGGTGCCCGCCGGCATCGACGCCGCCATATTCAGCGCGCGCTCGGTGCCGTCGGTATCCAGACCGAGCAGGTGTGCCGCGGCGGCGGCCGCTCCGAAGGTGCCGAACGTCGATGTGGCGTGCCAGCCAGCCTCGTAGTGGTCTGGACTGACGGGGTCGGCGACGGCCGCTGCCACCTCGAATCCGGCGACGTAGGCGGTGACGAGGTCGCGGCCGCTGGCGTCGGCTTCCTCGGCGAGTGCCAGAAGCGGTGGGACGATGGCCACGCTCGGGTGGCCGTCGACTGCCCACGAGAGGTCGTCGTAGTCGAGCGCGTGACTCGCGGTGCCGACACGGAGTGCAGCAGCGGCCGGGGCTTCCTGACTCGTGACCCCGAGCAAAGCCCCACCGTCGGCTCCGTCCGTCTCGACTGCCGAGGACGTCCCAACAGCACCGCCGGCACCGTCGACAGCCCCGGCCAGTGTCACGCCGACGGTGTCGAGAAACGCCCGGCGGACGGTGTCAGCGCTGCCGTCCGGGAGCATCGAGTATTCGAGTGTCGAGACGAACTCGGAGAGGCGTCGCTCGGGAAGCATACGCGTAGCTGACTGACTCCGGAGTTAAGCGTTGGGCGGTTTGGGTTCCGGGCGGTATATGTTCGTGTGCGGGCAACGTGAACGGGATGGAAGCCGACGTAGCAGCGCAGACGCCCCGAGAGAACGCCCGTATTATCAAAAGCGCCGTCTCGCCGCGCCCGATTGCCTGGATTAGCACCACGAGCGAGGACGGCATCGACAACCTCGCACCGTTCAGTTCCTACAACTACGTCTCCTCGCGGGAACCGGTCGTCCTGTTCAACTCCCCGAACGAGGCCAACGGTGGACTCAAAGACACCCCGAGAAACGCCCTTGAAACTGGCGAGTTCGCGGTGAACATCGTGACCGAGGACGTACTGGAGGTGATGGATAGCACGGCCGAAACACTCTCGCCGGAAGAAAGCGAGTTCGAGACAGTCGACATCACGCCCGCAGCGTGTCGCCGCATCGACGCGCCACGAGTCGCCGAGGCAGCGGTTACGATGGAGTGTACGCTGTACGACTCTCTGGAAGTGCACGACCGACTGATGGTACTCGGTGAAGTCGAGTACTTCCACGTCGACGACGACGTACTGACCGACGGCAAAGTGGATATGCGAAATCTCCCGACCGTCGGCCGTCTTGGCGGCCCCTACTACACGGTGTCCGAACCTACCGGGTTCGAACGGGAGTTCTGAACGCGACTGGTCACTTTGGCGGCAGGTCGAGGGCCGCCCGCGCCAGTTGCTCGAACACCGCCTGTTCGGGCACGACATCGACTTCGATACCGAGACTCTCTGCTGTTTCCTTTGTGGGTAATCCAATTGTACCCACGACGGCATCGTTTAGCCCAGCCACTGCGTCTTCACGAATCCCGCGCTCGTCGGCCACAGCGAGGAAGTTCTCGACGGTCAGTGACGAGGTGAAAAGGGCGACGTCGAGTGTTCCAGCGGCGGCACGTTCGACCGACCGACCGGCACCGTCCGGGACGACCAGACGGTACAGCACCGTCTCGTGGACGTACGCGCCGGCGGCTTCGAGTCCGTCGAGCAACACGGCAGAGCCGTGGTCACTGCGGGCAACTTCGATACGTGCGCCGTCGACTTCGTCGCCGAGTCGGTCGACAAGCCCCTGTGAGGAGAACTCCTCGGGGACGATGTCGGTGGTGTAGCCCGCCGTCGCCAGCGCGTCGGCGGTCGTCGAGCCGATTGCACAGACCGTCGCATCGCCCGGTTGCCAGTCCGCGTCGTTTGCCAGTTCGACGCCGGTCTTGCTCGTCAGGATGGCGTACTCGGCGTCACTCCGGGGGGCGACACCCGTTGGCTCGACGGCGAGCATTGGGTCGGGGACTGGTGTCGCGTCCAGCGATTCCAGCGTCTCGGTTGCCTGTGTCATGCGGTCGTCGTCGGGTCGGAACACTGCAACTGTCGGTGGTGTCATTGGTCAGGTACCTCGGTGGTGGTGAGGAAGGCGGCGACGCGGTCGCGCGTGGCGGCAACGTCGCCGATGATTGTCAGCGCCGGGGGTTCGATGCCGACGCTGTCGCGGGCTTCGACAATCGTCTCGAGCGTTCCGGTGGCGACCTGCTGGCCCGCTCTGGTCGCGCGTTCGACCATCGCGACCGGCGTCTCCGGCGAGAGTCCTGCATCGACGAGTGCCTGCGTGTACTCCGGGAGTCTGGTCACGCCCATCAACACGACGATGGTGCCGCCGGTCGCGGCCAGCGCCTCCCAGTCGACCGCCGACTCCGCTTTGTCGGGACTCTCGTGGCCGGTCACGAACGTCACCGAGGAGGCGTGGTCGCGGTGTGTGACCGGGATACCGGCGACCTCCGGCCCAGCGATTGCTGACGTGACCGCTGGCACGACCTCGAAGGTAACGCCGTGGTCGGCGAGATACGCCATCTCTTCGCCGCCCCGTCCGAACACTGTCGGGTCGCCGCCTTTCAGCCGAACGACTTCTTTTCCTTCCTGGGCAAGTTCGACCAGCCGCTCGTTGATGTACTGTTGTGAGGTGCCTTCGCCGTGGGCGCGCTTGCCGACGTCCTCGCGTTTGTCGTCGGGAATCTCGGCGAGGATGTCAGGCCCAGGCAGTTTGTCGTGGAGGATGATGTCGGCGTCGTCGAGGAGTCGGCGGGCCTTGATGGTGAGCAGTTCCGGGTCGCCGGGGCCGCTGCCGACCAGATAGACGGTGCCCTCTGTCATTGCTCGCGTTTGGCTTCGTCCGGTTGGTCGCGCCGGGCTGCCTCGATGAGGTCGGCCGCACCTTCGGCTGCCAGGTCGGCTGCGAACTCGCGGGCCGCCTCGGCGTGGCGCTGGACAGGAATGTCACGGGTCGCGGATACCTCCTCGGTTCCGTCTTCGGAGAGGACGCGGACGGTCGTCGTGACGACCTCTCCCTGCAGACGACCGTGGATGCCGACGGGTGCGACACAGCCGCCGCCGAGTTCGGACAGGATGGTTCGCTCGACGGTCGTCTCGACGCGCGTGGGCGGATGGTCGAGCATCTCCTGGATGGTCTCTGCGGTCTCCCCGTCGAGTGCCGTGACGGCGATTGCTCCCTGTCCCGGTGCGGGGACGAACTCGGTCGGGTCGAGTCGTTCGTATTCGAGGTGGTGTAACAGTCCGCTGCGGTCGAGTCCCGCTTCGGCCAGACAGATGGCGTCGTACGCCGTGTCCACGTCGCGTTCGAGTGCGCGGCGTTCGATTTCGGCCAGTCCGTCGAACCACTCCTCGACGGTCTGGTCGTAATTCGGCTGGTCGTCCTCGTCTTCCTCGGCTTCTTCGGCGTCGAGACGGGCGGTGTACTCGCGGGTCAGCGAGGGTGCAAGCAGTTTCTCGACGCGTGTATCGACGTTGCCCCGGAGCGGTTCGATAGTCAGGTCGTCGCGCTCGGTGAGCAGTTGTGCGCCACGGCGAAGGCTCGACGTGCCGACGACTGCACCCTCGGGCAGGTTGTCGAGTCCAGCGCCGTCGGGCGTCACGAGCACGTCGGCAGCCGGGGCGCGTTCGGGAACGCCCGCGACGAGGAGGTCGTCGGGCTGTTCGGTCGGCATATCCTTCATCGAGTGGACGGCAGCGTCGAGGTCGCCCTCGACGACCCGCTGGTCGAGCGAGCGGACGAATGCGCCGGTCGTCCCCAGCTGGTGGATGAGCTCCTCGCGGAGCTGGTCGCCGGTGGTCTCGACTTCGACGAGGTCGACCGTCAGGCGGCGGTTTTGAAGGTGGTCTCTGACGGTGCCGGCCTGGCGCATGGCGAGGTCTGAGCCTCGTGTCGCGAGGCGCATCGTCGTGCCGCGTTCGGTCATGCACCCACTTCGACGGGCAGGGGTGAAAAACACACCACTTCGCATCCGTCAGCGTGCAACTCACCAGGGCTCGTCTTTCAGGCCCGCTGCGTAGGCGATTGCGTTCGTCAGAACGTGCAACAGAGGCGTTGCCACGACGACGACACCGAGGACGGCGAGTGTGAACGTCTCGGTGAACCAGCCCGGAGCGAAAAGCGCCGTCAACACGAGCGCGCCGGCGACGAAATCGAGCTGGTCGATGCCGGGAAAGGGTGCACCACGCTCTCGGCCTGTCCGTCGTTTCAGAAACGAGGCTCCGATGTCGCCGAGCATCGCTCCGAGCGGGAGCGCAAGCAGTGCCGCCACGGGAAACACCGGCAGTGAGACGCCGACACCCTCTCCGACGGGCTCGTGAACGGCGTTGAGTCCTGCACCGAGAGCCGCGCCAGCGAGCCAGCCGGCCGCGGTGCCACGCCACGTCTTGCCGTCACCGAGCAGTCGGCGGCCACCCATCGTTCGGCCACCGTCAATCGGTGGGCCACCGCCGAAGAGGACGGCGGCGTTGTTGGGCACGTACGCCGGGAGCATCGCCCACAGCGCCGTTACCACGACAGCGAACAGTTCCATACCCGCCGGGTCACTTGCCCGCGTATTAACAGCGGGGGATTCCAGCACGACCACCCGCCCGCTCACAGCATCCGTGCGGTCGTCCCGCCACGGACGCCCCTGATGGCGATATACATTTACTTGACGACACGAAAGTTACCACTATGTTACCCCCGCTGGCGAGTCGGTTCGTCGCTGGCGAGTCGGCCGCCGTTGCGCTGGAGCACGCCCGCCACCTCGACGAGGACGGCATCGGGACGATTCTGAATCTGCTGGGCGAACACTACCAGGAGCGAGCCCCGGCAGACGCCGACACGGCAGCATACTGTCAGTTGCTTGATGATATCGCCACGACAGAACTCCCGGTGGTCGTCTCCGTCAAGCCGACACAGCTCGGTCTCGCGGTCGGCGAGCCACTCTTCGGTGAGAACCTCACGCGTATCGTCGAGCACGCCACCGAGACGGACGCCTTCGTCTGGGTGGACATGGAAGACCACACGACGACGGATGCGACACTCGACGCCGTCGAAGCACTTGCAGACGACTACGGAAACGTCGGCGTCTGCATCCAGGCGAACCTCCATCGCACGCGCGACGACCTAGCGCGTCTGTCCACACTGCCCGGCAAGATACGACTCGTCAAAGGTGCATACGACCCGCCGTCTCCGGTCGCCTTGCAGGGTAGCGACGCCATCGACGCGGCCTACCGCGACCATCTGGAATACATGTTCGAACACGTCGAGGCGGGCATCGCCGTCGGCACGCACGACCCGGCGATGCTGGCCAGCGCCGCCACACTCTCCAACCAGTACGGGCGAGACTACGAGATACAGATGCTCATGGGCGTCCGGGAGCAGGCCCAGCGTGACCTCGCCCGCCAGACAGACCTCTGGCAGTACGTCCCCTACGGAAGCAGGTGGCTCTCGTATTTCTACCGGCGAGTCTCGGAGAATCTCGACAACGCGACGTTCGCCATGCGTGCGCTTCTCTCGGGCTGAAACAAACAGACTGATAACTGTTCCCTTGCCAATCGAACACGATGGCCACCTGGAAGCGTGACTTTGCGAGTGGGCTCATCATCCTCACCCCGCTACTGGTAACGCTGTTCGTCGTTGCCTGGATATTCAACCAACTCGCACAAATTCCCCTCGAAGTCGACCCTCCCATCCTTCGCGTGTCACTCACGCTCGTCGTGTTCCTGTTGCTCGTGATGGCTGTCGGCTTCCTGATGCGTACCGCCGTCGGTGCGGTCGTCGAAACCGCACTGGACAACATGATAAACCGTCTCCCGGGCCTTCGTGTCGTCTACAACGCCTCGAAGATGGCCGCCGAAACGGCTCTCTCTGGGACTGACGAACTGCAGGCCCCCGTCAAGGTCACAACCTGGAACGGACTCCGGATGACTGCCTTCAAGACGGGCAAACGAACCGAAGACGGCCGCGACCTCCTCTTTTTGCCGACCGCACCGAACATCACCACTGGATTCGTCGTCGAGGTCGAAGCCGACCAGTACGAGGAAACCGACGAGACCGTCGAAGAGGCACTCACACGGGTGCTCAGTGCAGGCTTTGGCGAGACCAGCAAGACCGGTGTTTCCGAAATCTTCGACGAACCATCTCCCAACGAAGCCGAACCTGCCGACGACCAGCAGTCCGACGGTACGACCGGGTAAATCCTCCCAATCCGACAGTGGTATAGTGAGGTAACTCCAAGTTCGAGCGCGAGCGACACCACTCAACCTTCACGAATTTGTTATGCATCCCACATTCGTTATCCTTAAGCGTAGAGACCACTAACGGTTTTGTATGACAGAGACACAGCGAGCGCTCGGTGCGGACGGCCTGGCGACGCTGAAAGAGCTCGCGCTGGTGGGGGCACTCGATGGGGAGGCGAAACTCTCGTGTTCAGCGCTGGGCGACCGACTCGACGCTTCGACACAGACGGCGTCGAGACGGCTCCAGCAACTCGACGACGGTGGCTATCTCGAACGCGACATCGTCAGCGACGGACAGTGGGTGGAGATAACGTCCGAGGGCGAACGCCGCCTCCAGTCGGAGTATGCGGAGTATCGCTATCTGTTCGAAAACGACGCTACCGTGGAGTTGACCGGCACGATTACTAGCGGGATGGGGGAGGGCCGCCACTACATCACGCTGTCCGGATACATGGAGCAGTTCGTCGAGAAACTCGGATACGAGCCGTTCCCGGGAACGCTGAACATCGACCTCACGGAAAAGAGTATCCGTGCGCGTGCCCGACTCGGCGCGGTCGACCCCATCACCATCGAGGGCTGGGAGGACGACGAGCGCACCTACGGGCCAGCCTACTGCTATCCGGCGACGCTGGTCACCTCGACGACGTACGAACCGGCTCACGTCATCACGCCGGAGCGCACCCACCACGGTGACGACCACCTGGAGGTTATCGCCCCGGACAGACTCCGAGATGCACTCGAACTGACCGACACCGACGAGGTGACCGTCCGTGTCGAGCAGCGGTGATATGTCCCGAACGACAGACGGCGTCGGCGCGGCCATCGAGGCCTTCCGGCGCGGCGACCCGGTTGCGATCCACGATGCTGCCGACAGAGAGGGCGAGACAGACCTCGTCTATCCCGCCGGTGCAGTGACACCAGCGGCGGTCGCGCGCATGCGAAACGACGCTGGCGGACTCGTCTGTGTCGCACTCAGCCACGAGATTGCGACGGCGTTTGACCTCCCCTTCCTGCAGACGGTGCTCGACCACCCGACGGCGGCCGACCACGACCTCGCGTACGACGACCGCTCGTCGTTTTCCATCACGGTCAACCACCGCGACACACACACCGGCATCACCGACGACGACCGCGCGCGCACCATCACGGCACTCGCATCGGCGGCAGACGACCCCGCAGAGATGGACTTTTCGGCTCACTTCCGTGCACCCGGTCACGTCCATCTGCTCCGGGCCGCACCGGGACTACTGGCCGACCGGCAGGGGCACACCGAACTCGGCATCGCGCTGGCGGGGGCCGCGGAACTGCCTCCGGCGGTCGTCGTCTGTGAGATGCTCGACGACGAAACCGGCGGCGCCCGCTCGCCCGCGGCCGCACCGGCCTACGCC
>CAZFOF010000008.1:0-21132 GCA_964520265.1 uncultured Halobacteriales archaeon
GCTACTTCATCCTGCTCATCTTCCTGGCCGCGCAGATGCGCCGGTTCGGGAAGTATACGGCACCCGACTTCGTCGGTGACCGCTTCAACTCACAGACTGCCCGCGCGATTGCAGCGTTTACCACGCTGCTTATCGCGTACGTCTACTCGGTCGGGCAGGCAAGCGGCATGAGACTGGTCGGTCAGTACGTCTTCGGACTCGGGTTCGAGACGATGGTCATCGTGATGATGACGATTACCGTCGGCTACCTGGCACTGTCGGGGATGCTGGGCGCGACCAAGAACATGGCCGTTCAGTATACCATCCTCATCATCGCGTTCCTGGCCGGCGTCTACGCCGTCGGCTTCACACAGGGTTACTCGACGGTGCTCCCGCAAATTGAGTACGGGGCACTCATCAGTACACTCGACGCGCAGTTCTCCGAACCGTTCGCGAACGCGAACGAATGGGTGTGGGCTGGAACAGCAGTCTCGCTCATCCTCGGGACGTGTGGACTGCCGCACGTGCTCGTGCGCTTTTACACGGTCGAAAACGAGCGGACAGCCCGCTGGTCGACCGTCTCCGGGCTGTTCTTCATTCTCCTGCTGTACTGGGCCGCACCAGCCATGGCGGCGTTCGGTGTCGACCTCTACGGTTCGACTCAGGGCGTCAGTGCCTTCGCAGCCGAATCCGCGGGTGGAATGACTGGAAACGAGGGTGACGTGATCGTCGTCCTCGCGGCGCAGTTTGCGGAGTTGCCGACCTGGTTCGTGAGTTTCGTCGCGGCCGGTGCGATGGCCGCAGCGATTGCGACCACGGCAGGCCTGTTCATCACGGCCTCCTCCGCAGTCGCACACGACATCTACACTGAACTCATCAACCCCGACGCGACGCAGCGCCAGCAGGTGCTCATCGGTCGCGCCACCATCGTCGGTATCGGTGCGCTGGTGACTATCACGGCACTCGACCCGCCGGCACTCATCGGACAACTCGTCGCGCTGGCGTTCTCGCTTGCGGGCATCGTCCTGTTCCCGATGTTCTTCCTCGGACTCTGGTGGGAAAACGCCAACCGCCAGGGTGCACTCGCAGGAATGACCGTCGGTCTCACTCTCTGGATTGCCGCTGTGGTCAACGACCTCATCTTCCACTTCAGCGATGTCTTCGGAGAGATTGTGCCGGCAATCGGCGCGGCACTCGTCGGAACACCGCTCGTGTTCCTCGTCACAATTGTCGTCTCGCTGATAACGCCAGACCCGGACAGAGAGACCAAACAGATGGTGCGGCAGTGTCACAGCCCGAAACCGATGGGCCAACAACAGAGCGCAGCGGATGTCGTCCAGAGCGGCGACAGCCCTGCAGATGACTAAGACAATGTACGAGAATATCCTCGTTCCGACGGATGGTAGCAAAACCTCGGAGGTAGCAGTCGACAACGCTATCGACATCGCCGAGAAGTACGGCGCGACGGTACACTCGCTGTACGTGGTCGACGTTGACGCGACCAGCTACGGGCTGGGTACCGAACAGGTCGACCGCATCCGCCAGGGTCACCTGGACGAGATGCCCGAGGTGAAAGAGGACGCTGAAGACGCAACCGACTACATCGCGAGCGCAGCCGAAGAGCGCGAAATCAACCACAAAGAGCAGATCCGCGTCGGCGAACCCGCCCGTGCGATTCGGCAGTTCGTCGAAGAGAACGATATCGACCTCGTGGTGATGGGCTCGCACGGTCGTTCGGGACTGTCGCGTGTCATCCTCGGCAGTGTCGCCGAGAAAGTGCTGCGGCGCACGCACCTGCCGGTGCTCATCGTCGACAGCCACGAACTCCACGACGAGGAGTAACCGAACTCCTCGCTCTCAGCTGTCGTCGTCGTCTCTCGTGCCGGTCTTTTTTTGAAAACGCGACGTCCTAGAAGAGCGTCTGCTCCAGACGACGCCGGACGCGTCCGGGCTGGTTTGCACCGTAGACGGTCACGGTGTTACTGTCGACCGGGTCGCCATCTGCCCGATAGCCGAACAGGCGGTCGCGGACAGAGCCACGATAGCCACTGATGAGCAACAGGTCACCGTGCTCGGCGGCGGTGTCAATCGCTACCCGGTCGTCGTCGGTTTCGACGAGATGCGTGTCGACGGGAACATCACAGAGTGCCTCCAGTTCCGCGAGATAGTCTTCGATAGTGTCCTTTCTCGTGTCTGGCGTGGTTGGTTCCAGCGGGTAGTAGAACTCCACCGTCGCGTCGGCGGCCGAGGCGACGCCATCTGCGATGGGTATCTTTGCCGGGTCGTAGGGGCCACCGTCGGAGACGACAGAAATCGTCTCGATACTCTCTCTGTCGAAGTCGGTAACCTCGATAACGTCACAGGGGGCGTGTCCCTCGACCCAGTCGACGTCATCGCCGACGAGCGACGCCGGGAACTGCCGTGGCTGACGGGAGAGAATCAGGGCATCAGCACCCGTCTCACCGGCGTAGTTGACGATTGCCTGTCTGGTGTCGTGGCTCACGACCTCACCGAAGAGAATCGGGACGTCGCTGTCGGTCGCGCGGTCGTACAGCGACTCGACGAGCGCTTCAGTGCTGCCAGTCTCGTGCTCGCCGGCGGCCGGGAACAGGTTATGCTCGGGCCCTTCGTCCGGGAGTGGCGTCTGTTCTGGAACCTCCGCGAACTGTGCGACGCGAACGCGGCCGTTGCGATGTCTCGCGATATCGGTCGCGAGGTCGACCATCCCGTTCTCGATTTCCGCCGGCGTTCGCTCGGTTACCGTCACGAGCACCTCGTACTCGTCGGTGTCGACCGCCGATTTGGTGTCCTCGACGACGGAGCGGCCGACGCTCCGGCGCAGTGCGTCAGTGGCGGCACCTTCCCTGTCGACGCCACCCCGACGATAGACGTAGAAGTAGTACCAGCCAAGCGAGCCAGCAGTGATGAGAACCGCGCCAAGCATCGGCACGAATCCCATCTCCGTCAGCAAGACGAGACCACCGATGATACCGACGGCCTGTGGAACCGGATACAGCGGCGTGCGGAAACTCGGCTCGTATGCGTCGACATCGCCCTGTCGGAACGCGATGAGGGCCACGTTGATGAGGATGAAGACGAGTATCTTGAACGCACTCGCCAACTTCGCAATCTGGGCGATGGGGACGAACGCGACCAGCAGCAGGAGGATAGCGCCGGTGACCGTTATCGCCTGTACTGGTGTGTTGAACCGGTCACTGACGTTCTCGAACGTATCGGGGGCGAGTCCATCGCGGCTCATCGCGAAGGGGTACCGCGACGAGGAGAGGATGCCGGCGTTCGCGGTGCTAATCAACGCAAGGAGGGCAGCGACGATGACAGCGAGTACGCCGGGACCGCTCAGGACTCGTTCGGCAGCAATAATCATCGGCACAGCCGAGTCAGACAGGCTCTCGGCGGGTGCGACGCCGACCATCACAGCCACGATAGCCACGTAGATGAGTGTCGTGGCGGCAAGCGAGCCGAGAATCCCCAGCGGGATGTTCCGGTCGGGGTTTTCGATTTCCTCGGCGACGCTGGCAATCTTCGTCACACCGGCATAGGAGACGAAGACGAAGCCTGTCGCGGTCAACAGCCCGCCGAGTCCCTTATCGAAGAAGCCGCCAAAGCGGGCGCGCTCCACACCGGGCGTGCCGAAGGTAATGAACCAGACCATCGCAACCAGCATGAGAACGACGATGGCGATTTGCATCCGCCCGGTCTGTTTCGCGCCGACGACGTTGATGACGATGAGAATCGCCGCAACAGCGAGTGCGACTGGCGTGACGGGCAAATCGAACAGATAGACGAGGTAGGGCGCACCGCCGACAAGGGCCAGTGCGCCCTTGAAGGTCAGCGAGAACCACGTACCGACACCCGCGACAGTCCCCAGTAGCGGGCCCATTCCGCGCTCGATGTAGAGATACGTCCCACCAGCCTCGGGCATCGCCGTGGCCATCTCCGCCTTGCTCAGCGCCGCCGGCAAGACGAGAATCCCGGCCAATAAATAGGCAAACACGACCGCCGGGCCGGCCATCTTCATCGCCAACCCCGGCAGGATGAAGATGCCACTCCCGACCATCGCACCGATACTGATCGCTATCACCGATGGGAGACCCAACTCCCGTTCGAGTTTCTCGCCCATCTTATGCCATCAAGCGTGTGTATGACTCCGTCAGCGATTCACTGACAGTCGTTGCGGCACACACGGTGTCAAATCCGAGGCTCGTGAACGTCTCGTGGTACTGGGGGTCGTTGACCCGGGCAACGATATCAGAGAGACCCCAGGTGACGCTGAGACGCTGTGCATACAGCAGATTGAGGCTGTCGACCGACGTCGCCACGATTGCAGCGTCGGGAGCATCGGCCAGTTCCAGTTCCGTTTTATCTTCGAGATAGAGGGTTCTGCTGACGTCACCCTCCACCCTCCGAACGACCTGTTCCTCGAGTCCCACGAACTGAACGTCGGCGTCGAGTTCGCGAGCGATCAGGGCGCTGGCGGCGTCGTCACCGATGACGAGTATCCGTTGACTGTCGTCGTGGCGTTCTTTCAGTGACATCGCGGAACTCCGAGACACCGTACTGGTTCACGGACGCGGACGCTCCCTCCCGGTTCGTGAGGGCTCTCGAGTCTGGTCGGGCTCATTCCTATCGTACCATTATTCACGCAACAGCATAAATAGAGGGGTAAATCTGCTGTGTCGTGAACGAGAACGCGTAAAAATTGCGCTCCGGTAATAGAGTCGGCGCGCTAAAACAAGCGAATCTGTCCGGCTTTCCCCACGAATTATCAGAGTTCACCCGAAACGAGCAAGCATGACGTGGACTATCGACGAGTTGGACAAGCAGATTATCTACAGTCTACAACAGGACGCACGAAATGCGTCGTCGTCGAACATCGCAGAGCAAATGAACGTTTCTGCAAGTACGGTTCGCAACCGCATTCATCGGCTGGAAGACGAGGGAATAATCAAGGAGTACAACACCCGCATCAACTTCGAGGCTGCCGGCTCCCAGTTGCACACGCTCATCGTCTGTACGGCATCGATTCCGGAGCGGAGCGAACTCGCAAGCCGAGCACTCGAAATAGAGGGTGTCCTCGATGTCCGCGAGGTGATGACCGGCGAGGAGAACGTCCACGTCGGAATCGTGGGCACGGACAGCAACGATTTGAACCGCATCGTCGAAGAACTCGACAAAATCGGACTCGAGGTCAACGACGAAGACCTCATCCGCAACGAGTATACGACCGCCTACAGCGGATTCGACACACACCCCTCGGACGAAGACTGACGCGCGCCTGCCCTCCAGCACGGTGTGTGTCGTCCCGTACCGATACTTTTGCATATCCTCTTTTTATGAATCCGCAACCTAGCAGGGAGTACAGTGTCACACCGACAATTACGGTCGCACACACACCAGCGAAACCGCAATCGAACGGAACCAACAGCCGTCCTCCAGTGTATCCAACCATGATAGACGCAGTCATCCCAGGCCTCGCATCGACAGCACAGTTCGATATCCTCCTCCAGATGTCACAGCAGGAGGCGTTCGATTTCATCCACGAGGACACCCTGCTGGCGTCCTCGCTGTGGGTGAACATCGCACTCGCAGGGCTCTCGATACTCCTGTTCGTGTATATGGGTCGGAACGTCACCGATACGCGCGCACAGTTCATCTGGGTGGCGACGCTTCTGGTTCCGCTTGTTTCCATCTCGAGTTACACCGGGCTGGTCTCCGGCCTCACCGTGGGCTTTCTCGAGATGCCTGCCGGACACGCACTCGCGGGTGAGGGCGGCGTCTTCTCCCCGTGGGGGCGATATCTCACCTGGACGTTCTCGACGCCGATGATTCTGGCCGCACTGGGAGTGCTCGCCGGAACCGACCGGGCAAAGTTGTTCACCGCGATTACGATGGACATCGGAATGTGTGTCACCGGGCTTGCCGCGGCACTGACGACCGGTTCCTACCTCCTGCGGTGGGTGTTCTACGGCATCAGCTGTGCCTTCTTCGTGGCGGTCATCTACGTCCTGCTGGTCGAGTGGCCGGCCGATGCCGCCGCTGCCGGAACGGCGGAGATATTCAACACGCTGAAAACGCTGACCGTGGTGCTCTGGCTCGGCTATCCGGTTCTCTGGGCACTCGGCTCGGAAGGCTTTGCCGTCCTCGACGTTGCGATTACCTCGTGGGGCTACTCCGGCCTCGATATCCTCGCGAAATACGTCTTCGCCTTCCTGCTGTTGCGGTGGGTCGCCGCAAACCAGGACGTCGTGAGTCGGGAGACAGGCACGACAGAGTCCGTGGGTGCAGGAACTCCCGCTGACGATTGAAAACGAGCGCCGACTGTCACGGCCTGCGCGACGGTCGTGTCACTCTCGATGGTCGATGTCGAGGTCGTCCTCGACGCCTTCGAGCCACTCAGAATCCGCCAGTTCTTCCATCTGGTCCTGGAAGTGTTCCTTACAGACACCGACTTTGATACCGTCTTTCTCGACCGCGATGTCCGCGTCCCGGTCACAGTAGTGACACTCCATACACGACACTTCGCACGGGAAGGCATTGAAGGCTACGCATCGCGGCCTCGCAGTCACCGGGAACTGGCGAGGAGAGACCCGTCGAACGGAACACGGTTCCGCGGTGCCGTCACAGGTGACTCCGAAAGCGGATGTACTCGTCACGGTCGAGGCCGGCGACGCCGAGCGTCTCGTCGTGTGCGTCACTCCCGCCGGTGACGACGAGGTCGTGGCGCTCGATTGCCCGGTCGATTGGCCGTGTGTCGACCTCGCGACCGTAGTCGTAGTTGCGTTCGACGCCGTCGAGCGTTTCTGTCAGTTCCAGTGCCGCCTCGACGCGGTCGTACCGCAACGGATGAGCAAGCGAGACGAGGCCACAGGCCTCGGTCAGGAGGTCACGACCCGTCTCGAAGGAGGGTATCTCGCGGGCAACATAACAGGGACAGTCGTTGCCGATGAGTTCCTCGAAGGCGTCGCCGTAGTCGTAGTCGGCCTCGCTGTCGTCGATGGCCCGTGCGATGTGTGGGCGGCCGACACCGGGTTCGAGCGACACGTCGAGGGCGACACCCAGGCGAGACTCGACGTCCTCGACGATGGTGCGGGCCCGCTCGATGCGATTTTGCTGGAGGCTGTCGAGTTCGGCCACGAGGGCTTCGGTACGCTCGACGCCGTAGCCGAGGAGGTCGACCCGCCCCGCCGGCGAGTCGACACGCAGTTCGATACCGTTGACGACGGTCACATCCTCGACGACAGCGACGGGCGTTTGCAGCGTCGGGTGAAGCCGGTCGTGGTCGGTGATGGCGACCACGTCGACACCACCGCGTCGTGCAGCAGCGGGAATGGTGTCGAGAGTGAGCGCGCCATCGGAGTTCGTCGTGTGCACGTGGAGGTCGGCAACGACCATACCGGCCAAAGACGGTCACGACACATCGGTGTTTCTGCCCACAGGTGTGCGACTAATTCTCATTATGAATCCTTTAAGAAATTGAAATCATAAATGATGAAGTTTATCAATTCCGAGTCCTCCACGGTCTATCATGAGGCTTGTCGAACCCGCAGAAGAGACGTTCAACACGCACAGTTTCCCGTCTACCACCGATGAGTTCGTCGCAGAACACGGTGACCTCGAACTCCAACTCCCGAACGGTTCCTCGACACTTGGTGACGTGCTGGAGCACCTCCCCAACGAGAACCTGGAGACGCCCGAGGATGCACGCCTCACGGTCTACAGTTCACTCGGTGAGGAGGCAATCGGTCGGAAGGGATACAGTGACCGCGACGCTTTCCACCCCGGCGAGGGCGGCCCCACGCCTGTTTCCCTCTAGGGAAATATCACCTGACCGCCTTCACATAAGAACCTCAACCACTTTTTGACGTGCTACCGTCGGTAGTAACAACACCATGGAGAAGCCACTGCTCGCGACGGAGTTTCTGGACAGGGCCCGGGAGTACTACGGTGACCACGAAGCCGTACTGACAGTCGACGGCGACCGTCTGACCTACGCGGAGCTGGGCGAACGCGTCGACCGCCTCGCTGCTGCGCTTCAGGACAGCGGTATCGAGAAAGGTGACCGAGTGGCAGTGCTCGACCCGAACACACACTACCACCTCGAAACCGCCTACGCCGCGATACAGATTGGTGCCGTCCACACACCGCTGAACTATCGTCTCAAACCTGGTGAGAACGAATACGTCCTCAACGATGCCGGCGTCGACGCGCTCATCTGTGACTGGGATTTCGTCGAGAACGTCGACCCGGTTCGCGACGAGGTTGGCGTCGACACGTACATCTGTACCGACGCTGACCGCGCGGAGACCGACGCCGAGTGGAGCGACTTCGAGTCCGTCATCGCCGACTACGACCCCGCCGACTACGACCGCCCAGAGATGCGCGAGGACGAACTCATCACCATCAACTACACCTCGGGGACGACGGGCGACCCGAAAGGCGTGATGCGAACCCACCGAACAGAGACGCTCCACGCCTACCTCACCGCCCACCAGCAGTCAATCGAGAGCGACGACGTCTACTACTGGACGCTGCCGATGTTCCACGTCAACGGCTGGGGCCACATTTACGCTATCACGGGCGTGGGCGCGCGACACGTCTGCGCGCGTGGATTCGACCCGGCGACGACCTTCGAGAAGATTGCTGCGGAAGATGTCTCCTATATGTGCTGTGCGCCGACGGTGATGAACATGCTCATCGAGTACTGGGAGGAACACGACCCCCAGACAACCGGTGCAAACGACCTCCGAATCGCCTCCGGCGGTGCGGCACCACCAGAAGCGACGATGCGAACACTGGAAGACGACATCGGCTGGTATTTCAAACACATGTACGGTTCGACGGAGACAGGGCCGCTCATCGTCACCTCGGACTACAAACGCCTGTTCGACCAGGCCGACGACGCGCGCTTCGAAAGCAAGAAACGCCAGGGGTTTGCCTTTCTGGGAACCGAACTGCGTGTCGTCGACGAAAACGGCAACGACGTCGCCCAAAACGACGAAGAAATCGGCGAAATCGTCGTGCGCGGCAATCAGATTATGGAGGGGTACTGGAACAAACCCGAGGAGACCGAGGAGGCATTCAACGCCCGCGCCGAGGGCTGGTTCCACACCGGCGACCTCGCCTCGATCAACGAAGACGGGATGCTCCGCATCAAAGACCGCAAGAAAGACATCATCGTCTCCGGCGGGGAGAACATCTCGACGCTGCAACTCGAAGACTGTCTCTACAGCCATCCCGAAGTGCGCGAAGTCGCCGTCATCCCCTCGCCCAGCGACGAGTGGGGCGAAACTCCGAAAGCCTACATCATCCCACAGAGTGGTGACCCAGAGAACCCGGAGATGACTGCCGAGGAGATCACCGAGTACACCAGAGAACGCCTGGCCACGTACAAGGCCGTCCGCCGCGTCGAGTTCGTCGACGAGTTGCCGACGACTTCGACGGGGAAGATACAGAAGTACGAACTCCGCGAGAAAGAGTGGGAAGACCACGACGAGATGGTCGGTGAGGGGTAACACGGGTTCGAGACTGCCCAAACCTCAAGATGTTTAGTCTCGGGAGAAAATCGTAGTCCAATGGTCGAAAGCGAGGAGACTGAAACTCGCGACCACGAAGAAAGCGTCCGCGAGGCAGTCGACCGGTCACAGAGTGGCGCACCTGCGGCCGGGCGTGTCGTCCGCGACCGGTTCTCCGCAGACGAAGTGTTCCAGCGAATCGTCGCGGCCGCCGACGAGGAGATCACTGCCGGCAGTCGCGAACTCTTTTTCAGCGGTCTCGCCGCTGGCTTTGCCATCACCATCACGTTTTTGCTGTACATCTCCCTGACCGCCTCGACAGATGGCGACCCGGTGTTGTCTGCCCTGCTGTACCCACTGGGATTCATCTACATCATCATCGGTGGCTACCAACTGTACACGGAGAATACGCTCCCGCCGGTCGCGCTGACACTCGAACGTATCGCCTCGGTGCCGGCACTGTTGCGCAACTGGGCTGTGGTGTTGGCGGGGAATTTCACCGGTGGTACCTTCGGTGCGATGGCACTGGCATGGGGTGGTGTCCTCTCCGATGACGCTGCCACGGCCGCTGCAGGGATTGCGACGAAGGGAATCGAGACTGGTGGCTCCGTTCTCTTTACCAAGGCCGCCTTCGCCGGGCTCATCGTCGCGGGCGTGGTCTGGGTCGGCTACTCCGCCCAGGACACCATCTCCCGCCTCGTCGTCGTGTACCTGGCCTTCCTGTCGATTCCCATCGGCGGGTTGTTCCACGTTGTCGTCTCGTATACGGAGATGGTGTATCTCGTCTTGCTGGGTGAACTGGCGCTGTGGAGTGGCCTGACCGAGTTCGTCCTGCCGGTGTTACTGGGCAACACAATCGGCGGCGTCGTCCTGGTAACGGTCGTCAACTACTTCCAGACGACCGAGAAGCGACTCGAAACTGCGCGTTTCGAGGGCGCAGACCGGCGGCTCTCGAATCGGGAGTGGCTGCTGGGAGGGTACGCCGGACGGTCGTACGTCCCGCTCATCGACACCGTCGAACCAGCCACAGAGGCCGAAGACGACCAGTTCCACATCGTCGTTCCGATTACGAACCCACGCACCGAATCCCAGCTCATCGAATTCGCCTGCACGTTGGCTGGCGACAAGCAAAACCCAATCGTCGACGTTGTCCACGTCGTCCAGATGCCCCAACAGAGCTCCCAGGGCTACGGCGTGAAACAGAGTCGACGCATCATCGAGGAATCCGAGGAGTTGATGGAGGACGTTCGAGAGCAAGTGCACAGCCACGACGTAAAATGCGACACGTCGACGGTGCTGTCACACCGGTCGTTCGAGGAGATATTCACCGCCGCAAAGCGCAAAGATGCAGACCTCGTAGTGATGGGATGGGGTGAGGAAGGTGTCTGGAAGGCCGCGCGTGCAGACCGCCCGCTCGACGACCTCACGCGCCAGTTGCCCTGTGACTTCCTCATCCTCAAAGACCGAGACCTCGATACGTCTCGTCTCCTGCTCCCGACGGCAGGGGAGTCCGCTGGCGACCTGAGTGCAGAGGTCGCACGCACGCTCCGTGACGTCGCTGGGTCGGAAGTGAGCCTGTTACACGTCGTCGACGACCCGGACGACCGTGCCGACGGCGAGCGGTTTCTCGCCGACTGGGCAGCCGACCAACAGCTCGACGATGCAATCCGTTCCATCGACACTTCCGGCGACATCGAAACGGTCATCGCCGAGGCAGCAACAGACCACACGCTCGTGTTGCTGGGTGCCTCCGAGCGTGGCCTGTTGTCCCGTCTGGCCCGAGACGCGCTCTACATGGACGTGGTGGACGACCTGGACTGTTCGGTCGTCCTCGCAGAGCCAGAGTCGAAACGAGGACTGCTCGGTCGACTGTTCGGGTGAGAGTTACCTGAACTTCGTCTTTCGACGGCGAATGGGATAAAGAGAGCCGGGAATACAGTGCCACGAGAATAACCGCAAATATTACGCCACAGCGTTCGAAGGGAAGCCTGTATGTATCGTGTACTGCTGCCGGTCGACGACAACGCTCAGCGCGCAGAACAGGCCGCTCGCGACGTGACAGATCTCCCGCGAGACCCCGAAGATATCGAGGTTGTGGCGTTCAACGTCGACCAGCCCTACAGTGTCGGTGACGGCGGTGGACGAGTCAGTAGCGAGGAGTTCTTCGACGAGGCGGACTATCCCGAGAGTATGGATGCCGCCATCGAGGTGCTCGAAGAGGCGGGCATCAGCGTCGACCGACAGCGGACGCACGGCGACGCAACCGAGGAGATTCTCGCGGCCGCAGACGAGTTCGATGCCGATATGATTTCGATGAGCGGACGCAAACGGAGTCCAAGCGGAAAGGTACTCTTCGGCAGCGTCACGCAGTCGGTGTTGCTCGATGCGAACCGTCCGGTGATGGTCTCGACGATGGAGTAGGCGTCGCGTCTGGAACCGCTCGTACGGATTGCTGTCCCTGTGTTCCGGGACGACCGCACTCGTGCGGTCAGTCCGGTACTGACGGACAGCAGTCCGTATCAGTCTTTATCCAGAAAATCCGGTCGTTCGATAGCCTCGTTTTTGTCCGGGTCGGGTTTGTCCAGTGCGTCCATCTTGTCGATAGCACTGGGGAGGCCGTCGCGGCCGCCGGTCGGAACATCGTCTTCGTCGACGGTGACGCTCTCGCCCTCGACAAGTTTCGACCACACGGCTGCTTTCTCGCGGTTGTCGGTGTCCACGTCGACTTCCCGAGCCTCGTTTTTTCCCTCGTCGAAGGCGAGGTCAACGACGCTTTTGTTGTAGGCGGTGTCCATCTCGCTGCGAATCCGTTCGAGTTCCTCGGGGAGATACTCGCCGAGTGAAGCGACGACGCCGAGCGCGTAGGCACGGTCGATTGCCTCATCTTTGTCGAGGCTGTCCCAGTCCATGCCGTAGGTGCGCTCGTAGTGTCCCATGTTATCCCTGAACCTTCCGGTCGCTATGGACGCGCAATCCCTGGTCGGAGAAACTGATCTCGCGGATGTCGCAGTCGATTGCCGTCCCGCGCATCTTGATGACCTGGACGCCACGGGTCATCCCCGAAGAGTCCAGGAAATTGTGGAAGAAGATGACACCGTGTGCGAGATAGTGCTCGTCGGAGTACGACGTCGGGTCGGTCATCTCCGAGATGAGCAGGATTGTCGTCTCGGTCTGTTTGAGTGCCGAGAGAAAGCCCGTAATCTCGTCGGACATATCCGAGAAGAAATGCTGGAGCAACATCGTGGAGTCGATGACGACGCGGTCGACGTCGTGTGAATCGATAAAGGCGACCAGTCGATTCGTGAGACCGCCATCGGTACCAAACTGCGTGATGGTGCGTTTCCCCGATTCGGTCACGAGATTCAGGAACTGGATACTGTCGGACTGGATGGCCCGGTCGAAGCCGAACTCGTAGCCCGACATATCCCGCATCAACTCCTCTTTTGTCTCGTGCATCGTTACGTACAGACAATCTTCGCCGTCTCTGGCACCCTGTGTGATAAACTGTGAGCAGAATGTTGTCTTCCCACTCCCCGGTGGACCGCTGACAACGTACAATCGGTCGGTCAACAGACCCCCCTCAATAAGTTCGTCAAATCCAGGGACGCCACTCGAAACGCGCATGAAAGGGTGAAGATGGCGTCGAGATATAGATGTTTGCTCTTTGTTCTCAGCGATGATAGTTCGAGAGGCCGGCCGATAGCGACTCACGAATGGCCAGTAGCCGCCGCGTCGCGCCCTCGTCGTAGCGAAGTGGCCGCCGCCACCACGGCCCCTTGCCCGAATCATCTGACAATGCCGTCACCAGCGGGGCAGCGTCGCTCCCACCGCTTGGCCGTGACAGCGGCACTGCACGCTCGTACAGTGCAGACTGGTCGGGGTCACCCAGAAGATAGACGCGGCCGTCGACGGTCTCTCGGCGGACGTGCGCGTTGTTCGAAAACGGCTCGCGCCCCGCCGCGTCGAGTGTGTCGTACTCCTCGCCAGTGAGGGCGTCCTGTGCCAGTCGGAAATGACCGATGCAGAATGCACCCCACCGTGGCGGGAGCCAGTCGGCCGACCCCTCGACGGTCAGCGTCGCATAGAAGAAGACGTAATCACCCGCCGACAGTTCCGACAGGGGGCCGGCTTTGACCCCGTGTTCGTCGCCGTAGGTGTACCGCTCACAGCAGGGATACTCCGGAAACTCCGGGTCGAGATGTACCGGCGTCTCACGGAGGTCGTCGGGAATCGGCGTATCGAGATGGCTCGCGAGGTCGCCGTAGGTCGGCGGGTCGACGGCCGGTTCCGACTCCGGAATCGGGATGTATTCGAAAGTGCCGTCGGGGTAGACCGGCCCGCGAAAGCCCGGTTCGTTGGTGTTCGCGCCGACGTTGAGAGCGATGGCCCGCATCGACGGACTGTCGGGGACTCACGGACAAAAGCGTGCCGCGCGTCAGCGAAGTGTCTCGGCGCAGTTGCGACAGTAACTGTAGGTGCGGTCGTTGTGGATGCCACACTGCTGGCAGCGAATCTTCTGTGCGTCGGTATCGGTTGTGACATCGGCGCTCGCACTCCGGTGTTCGAGCCGTTGATGGCCCGTCTCAGCGTCACCGTCGTGGGTCGACTCACCACGCTGGAAGTACCGATAGAGCACTAACTGGAGCAGTGCGAAGCCGAGGAGGTAGGCGATGAGCCACGTCCAGGCCTCCATAGTGTGTGGTAAGTCATCACACTACTTGGTTGTTCGGCTCGGGATAACTCAGGCGTCAGGCGGGGTCAAATCCCGCTGGAACTCGTCGAACACGCGCAGATCGTCAGGAATCTCGGTTTCGAGATGGCGCTGTTCCCGGCGGTCGACGTTGTCTTTATCGAGTGGGTCGGCGACGGACTCCCAGCCGGGTTTGATGGCGATGGATGTTGCCGGCGAACCCGCGGCGATGTGGTGTGCGGGGATATCCTTCGAGACAGCTGATTTGGCTGCCAGTATCGAGTTCTCTCCGACTCTCACACCGGCGCGCACCATCGAGTCGTAGGTGATGCGGGCATCGTCTTCGATGATAGTGTGGTAGTTGTCGACGTGAGTCTGGTCGACCACGTCGTGGTCGTGGGAGTAGACGTGTGCATCGTCCGACAGCGAGACGCGGTCGCCGATGGTGAGTTTGCCCCGGTCGTCGAGGTGGACGTTGTCGTGGACGACGACGTTGTCACCGACAGTGATGTTGTGCCCGAAAGTGAACGTGATTCCCTTGAAAAATCGGCAGCCGTCGCCGCAGTCCTCGAAGAGGTGTCGGGCGAGCATCCGTCGAAACCGCAGTGCGAACTCGATGTTGTCGGCCATCGGTGTCGCGTCGAACTGCCGCCAGAGCCACTGGAGATGTTTCGAGCGCTCGTACTGGCCGTCGTCCATATTTTCGACTTCGGCGTAGTACTCGCTTTCGAGCGTCGAGTTACAGGGGTCATACCCCTGGAGGCGGACGCGTTCGGCGGGCGAGACGTCACCGCCGGACTGCCAGCGCTCGTAGGCATCCCGGTCGCCGTGTAAGTCGATGAGGACGTCCTCGACGACCGCGCAGGTATCCTCGTCGCTGGCGAGGCGCGAGTCAACCTCCTCGATGAACTCGTGAAGACCTTCCTCGGCAGCGGGAGGAAGCGAGACGTGGCGCTTTGTCATACCCCGCTTTTGCCTGGCCGAGGTCATATGGGTTTCCGTTACGCCTGTCTCAGGTGGTTCGCCTGTGTTACCGGCTATCGCGACCCGGGGCAATTAAGTCAGGCGCGGTGTGACGACAGACATGGACGAACGGGCCGAGGGCCTCAAGCAGGTGTTCTGGAACCCGGAGGAAAAGCGCCTGCGTGCGCTGTTTCGCATCCCCGTCGCGTTCGCTCTTGGACTGTTCGCGTTCTATCTCATCTTCGGAACCGTGGGGCTTGTCAGCGACGTCCTCGGCATCCCCGATACTCCAAGAACGATACTCCTCCAGGCGCTTGTCTTCGTTGCGATACTGCTCATCGCGCTGTTTATCGACCGGCGCTGGCCGGCCGGTGTCGGCTTCGGCGGCGGTCTGGCCTGGCTGAGTGAGTTGGTTGCCGGTGTCGTTGTCGGCTTTCTGATGGTCGGTGTCGCAGTGGGAACGCTCGCGTTCGCCGGCTATGCGACAATCGGTGCGGGAGATGTCGTCAGTATCGGCCCGGGCGGACTCCTCGCGGGACTGGTCTTCTATATCGGCGTCAGCCTCATCGAGGAGTTCATCCTGCGAGGGTATCTGCTGGTCAACATCGCCGAAGGCATCCGCGGAGCCGTCGACACCGACCGTGCCGCCGTCGGTGTCGGCGTCGTCGCCACAGCCGGACTGTTCGGGGCACTCCACGCCGCAAATCCCGGTGGAACGGCGTTGTCGCTGCTGACCATTTCCCTTGCCGGACTCTTTTTCGGCGGGGTCGTCGCCGTCACCGGTCGACTTGCCTTCCCGATTGGCGTCCACATCTCCTGGAACTTCGGACTCGGCCCGGTGTTCGGGCTGCCAGTCAGCGGCCTTGCTTCCGACACCGCAGTGGTCGGAGTCGACATCACCGGTTCTGAACTCGTCACTGGCGGCACCTTCGGCCCGGAGGGTGGGCTGGTCATGTTCGCGGCGCTGGCTGCCGGCATCGGGGTCTTCGTCGTCTGGGCGTCTCTACGAGGGGCAGGCCTCACCATCGACAGGAGCATTGCCGTTCCCGACCTGTGGAGTCAGTAACAGCCGATATCGACCCCGTTGTCCCTCGACTGCCACGCCGTGAGTGACGAACGACGGGCGTTCGGTGTGGTCGTCGGTTCCACGTCCGGTCGCCGGGCCCGGGAACACCGCCGAACTGTGCCCGAGTGGGTTGCCTCCCGCCCCCGATGCCATGGTGTACCATGTGTAATTATTCTGGACTGACAGTGTGGGTACTCTGACTCCGCTATTGCACCCCAGTCACAGCCTCCGGAAAGGGGAATTTGATTCTTGACATGCAAACATACTATTAGTCTTATTGTTATATATAGAGTCAATGAACGATTCCACACTGACGCTCGATGGCGATACCCTCGTGAGTGACGTTGGTGCTCCGTCGTGTCGACTCTGTCCACGTACGTACAGTCGAGAGTATAAACTGCCGGCAGCGCAACGGGGGACGACACAGCGATGACAGACCGCCAACCGCCCGACGGAGAGAGAGCGCATCGCTGTGACGGGAGCCGAGCGGACAGCCATCGGGCACTGTTCGAACACAGCGACGACGCGATTGCGTACGTGACCCTTGACGAGCAATGCACGATCCGCGATGTAAATCCGCGTTTCGTCGCGGAGTTTGGCTGTAACCGCGATGCGGTCGCAGGTGAATCGCTCCGAGAGGTCGTCGGGGAGGCCGCCGACCCAGTCAAGCGAGCACAGACTGACGAAACGCCGTTTGGCTGGACGGAGGTACACCGAACGACGGACGAGGGTACCAAGACGTTCGAGTATCAATTTGTGTCGGATAGTGACGACTCGAATGCGGGATACGCAGTCTACAGGCGCATCACCGATGCGAGTGGACGCGGTGATACACGAAGCGAGACCGAACGGTACCGGGAGCGTCTCTACGAGATTACATCCGACTCAGCGCGGAGTGACGACGAAAAGATTCGGCGATTACTCGAACTGGGCTGTGAGTACCTCGACATCGAGAACGGCCACGTCGTGAAAATCGATGAAGAAACGGGGCGTCACGAAATCGTCAGGGCCTATGGCTCAGATCTCGTCGAGGCGGGAGCCGTGACAGCCCTTGAAGAGACGTATTGCCGCAAGACAATCCAGTCAGATGACATCCTCAGCGTGTACAACGCTCCCGAACAGGGCTGGGAAGACGACCCGGCCTACGAGAAATGGAATATCGGGTGTTACGTGGGCGGAAAAGTCCTCGTCAGCGGCGAACTGTATGGCACCGTCTGTTTCGCGAACGAGTCCCCCCGCGACGCGCCGTTCACCGTCGAGGAGAAGACGTTCATGGATCTGCTAACACGGTGGGTGAGTCATCTCTACGAACGCCAGGAGCGTGAGCAGGAACTCCAGCAGAGCAATCGCCAACTCGGTGCAATCATCGAGTCCTCACCCGATGCAATCCTCACACGGGCTCTCGACGGAACCGTCAAGCGGTGGAACCCGGCAGCCGAGCGTATCTTCGGCTGGACTGAGGCGGAGGCTGTCGGTGAGACCAGACCGGTCGTCCCCGATGACCAGCGCGAGGAACATGAGCACATCCTCGACCAGTTGCGCCAGGGAAAGCGGCTGACCGATATCGAAACCAAACGGCTAACGAAAGCTGGTAACCAGATCGACGTGAGTCTCTCGGCAGCACCATTGCGTGACGAGGACGACACCATCGTCGGTATCACCGAGGTGCTCGAAGATATCACCGAGCGCAAGGAGCACGAGCGTGAAGTGCGCGAGCGCGAACGGGAACTCTCGACGCTGATGGACAACATCCCGGGGATGGTCTACCGGTGTCGCAACAAACGGGGCTGGCCGATGGAGTTCGTCAGTGACGGTACCGAGGCAGTGACCGGCTACGAGGTGAGTGCACTCGAAGACGGGCCGGTCTCGTACGGCGAGGATATCGTCGTAGCGGAAGACCGCGAAGTGGTCTGGAACGACGTCCAGACGGCAATCGAGGCCGGTGAACCGTTCGAGGTAACCTACCGCATCGAACGGGCCGACGGCCAGACGCGATGGGTCTGGGAACGGGGTCGTGGCGTCTTTGCCGACGACGGTGACCTCGACGCGCTGGAAGGTGTCATCCTGGACGTCACCGACCGGAAAGAGTATGAACAGGAACTCGAAGCGACCAAAGACCGACTCGCCGAACAGAATCGGACGCTCCGGCGACTCTACGAGATTAGTGCCGACCGGGAGATTCCCTTCGAGGAGAAAATCAAGCAGCTACTCGATTTGGGACGGGAGCGACTCGGTACCAGCGGCGGCTTCATCTCGAGCATCGACGAAGATACCGACCAGTTCGAGTTCGTTTACACCAGCGGCACGGGCGAGAATCTCAGCCCCGGAACGGTCGCGCCACTCTCCGAGACCTACTGTCGGAAGGCAGTCGCTACTGACGAAGTGTTCGAGGTAGCCAACGCACCGGGTGAGGGCTGGGTGGACGACCCGGCGTACGAACGCTGGGGGTTCGACCAGTACATTGGAGGAGCGGTACGCGTCGAGGGAGAACTGGAGGGGACGCTGGGATTTGTCGACAAGGAAGCCGCCCCGGGAACGCACACCGACGAGGCGCGGGCGTTCGTCTCCCTCGCCACGCAGTGGGTGAGCTACGAACTCGAACGCAGACGGCGCGAACAGCGCCTGGAACGGTACAAGGAGTACACCGACGATATCCTCGACGCCATCGACGACGTGTTCTACGTCCTCGACGAGGAGGGAGCCGTCCAGCGATGGAACGACAGTCTCTCCGACGTGACAGGCTACACTGACGCCGAAATCGCCGAGATGTACGGCCCCGACTTCTTCGACGAAGAACACGCCGGCGATATCGCGGCCGCTATCGAGGAGGTGTTCGAGACCGGAAGCACGCGCATCGAGGCTCCTCTCCTGACGAACGACGGCGAGAGGATTCCATACGAGTTCATCCCGTCGAGAGTCGTCGACCCCGACGGGAACCGGAGGCTTGCGGGCATCGGTCGTGACATCAGCGACCGGCAGGAGTACGAACAGTCGCTCAACTCACTACACGACATGGCGCTCGAACTGCTCACGACCGAAAGCGAGCAGGCAGTCGCAGACCTCGTCGTCGACGCTGGAGCAGACGTGATAGGAACACCAGCAGTCGGTCTGTATCTGCTCGACGACGAGACGAACGAACTCGCTCCGACAGCGTTTACCACCGAGTTCTTCGAGCACTGTGACGGCATGCCAACAGCCACTGCCAGCGACGACGCGCCGCTGTGGAGCACCTTCGTCAGCGACAGCATGACCGTCATCACTGGTGCCGACGACCAGTCGCACTTCGTCGATGGAGACGACGAGCGGGGGGTGGTGGTGCCAGTCGGTGAGCACGGCGTGTTGGTCGTCCTCACAGCCTCCGTCAGTGACAACCTGCAACAACTCGTCGAGACCCTCGCTGCGACGACGGCGGCCGCGTTCAACCGTATAGACAGCGAAGCCGAACTCAGGCAACGGGACGAGCTACTCCAGGCACGGAACGAGCGTCTCCAGCGACAGATACAGATCAACGGTATCATCCGCTCTATCGACCAGTCACTCATTGATGCGACGAACCGGGCTGACGTCGAATCGACCGTCTGTGAACGTCTCGTCGAGGACGATAACATCGCGTTTGCCTGGGTTGGCGCGCTCGATGCGAGCGAGGAGCGACTCGAGCCGCGTGCCTGGGCTGGCGACTGCGAGAGATACCTGGACGCTCTCGACCTCTCGGGGGGTTCGACGGAGCCGAGTTGGCGCACTGCGATGTCCGAAGAGACGACAGTCGTCGCAAACATCGGCCACCGATTACAGGCCGAGTCCTGGCCCGCCGACGCCCTCGCAGAGAACCTCCAGTCGGTCGTGAGCGTCCCACTCGTCTTCGACGAATACACGTACGGTGTGCTCTCGGTGTACGCCGACAATCCCGACGCCTTCGGTGACCTCGAACATTCCGTGTTCACCGAGCTGGGTGAGAATATCGCACACTCGATGAACACTATCGAGACACGCCAGGCCCTCTACAGCGAGACGGTACTCGAAGTCGAACTGAGCGTCGACAGTGAGGAGACATTTCTCGGACGAATTGCAATCGAAGCTGGCTGTGAGGTCAACTTCGAGGGACTGGGAGCCATCGACGAAGACGGCGCGCGGATATTCTTCCGAACGACCGGTGTCGAGTCGGCCGCCGTCGAGGCTATACTCGACGAGCTTCATGCCGTGACAGCGTACAATATCGTCACTGACTCGGATGAGGAGTGTATCTTCGAGGCAACAGTAAATGGGACACTCCTGGTCGCGAAACTCGTCCGACACGGTGGGCGGCCTCGCTCGCTGTCAGCGGACGCCAACGGAGTGTCCGTCACGGCCGACCTCCCGCAGACGACCGATGTGCGTGGGTTCGTCGAGATGCTCGAGGGACGGTATCCGAGCGTAGAACTCAGCACGCTACGAGATGTCGAACGGACAAAAACGACAGGCATGGAACAATCCTCCGCAGTGTTGGAGGGATTGACCGACCGCCAGCGCGAAGTGCTCCGAACCGCGTACCTGGCTGGCTACTTCGAGGAGCCACGGGAGACATCAGCCAAGGAAGTCGCCGAGATGTTGTCGGTCTCACAGCCAACGGTGAGTCACCACCTTCGCAAGGGAGAAAAACGGTTATTCGAGCAGTTGTTCGACGACGCCCGTATGGCGATTACCTGACCGGGAAAGGGTCTGGCTCATACGCTCGGCTGTACGTACGCGAACAGAGGTGGCACGACGAGGCGCCGAAATCGCTCACGACGGGAGAGCCAACCGTCTTACTCTTCCATCAGTCCGTCACCCTGGACGCGCATGACGGCCTCGCCGTCGGCGAGGTTCGGCGCGTCGACCAGGCGGACGATGCGCTTGTCGGCCTTGGATTTGCGCAGGTAGATACG
>CAZFOF010000009.1:0-20261 GCA_964520265.1 uncultured Halobacteriales archaeon
CTCCCACTGGAGACACAGTGTCTCATCGAGGCGGACATCCTCGACAAGGTCGGTGCCAACGGTGCGGCACTGATGTTGTTGCGGATGGGCTACGAGTCTCGAACACACATGGACGCCGCGGAGATGGTCGGTCGCGTCCTCGAACGCGGACACGACGCGAGAAAGCGAGTCAAAAGCGAAACCGCCGAGGCTGTCGCGCACCGTCGAATCAAGCGGGTCAAGTGGTTCCGCGAGTGGCTCGACAGCGAAGTCGCCGGCATCGACCTCGACACCTGACTACAGCAGTACCGACAGGGCATCGAGGAGGAAGGCGACGCCAAAGCCAGCCAGAACGAGCGCACTCCCACCCGCAACGAGCGGTGCGAGTGAGTCGATTCGTCGTCTGGCCGCGACCAGCGTGGCCGGAAAGCCGACAATCCAGACGGCGATGCCGGCAAAGAGACCGACGAGCAACGCAACACTTCCCGTCTGAACGACGAGCGTTCCCGCGAGTTGGTCGCCGACGTAGGGCGTCTCCGCGAGCAAATCGTGTCTCCCCGGGTCGAGCAGTCCAACACCGACGGTCAGCCAGAAGAGAATCTGATAGGGGTTGGTGAGTGCAAGCACGAACGCCTTCCGGAAGCCGCTGCTCTCACCCGTGTTCTCCGGGTCTGCAGAGAGCGTTTGACGGACGCCGCGTGCGGCACCGACGGCGAAATACAGCATCAACAGCCCGCCGACGCCGACCATCGCCGCCCGCAGTGTCGGCAGTCTGTCGATAAGTGCCACAGCGCCGGCGACCGAGAGGAGAAAGAAACAGATATCCGCCGTCATCGCACCCAGGCCAGCGCGGAAGCCAGCCCCCCACCCCCTGCGGACGCTCTCCTCGGCGATGATTGCGTTCATCGGGCCGGGTGGGGCCGCGAGTGCAAGACCGAAGACAACACCCGCAGAGAGTGTCGTCACCGTCTGGAGAACCATGCTGACGGCGGTTGTCCCCCGACCAAGATAAATCGCCTGTTGTCCGGTCAGTCGGCGCTGCGTGCACCCAGACGCGCAGCGATGTAGTCGGAGACATTGTTGAGGTGGGCAGTCCCCCAGATGGCAACGAGGAGTGCACCGACCGTATCGAAGACGAGGTCGAGCATCGAGTCTTCGAGTCCGTGCTGGGCCAACAGCGTCTTGTTGCCCGTTATACGGGCGATTTCACCGAGTGTGAACTCGATGACCTCCCAGAGAACACCGAACGCCAGCACGAACAAGAGGATGTAGACGAACATGAACTTCGGCGGGAGGTAGATGTTATCGGAGTGTTCATCGAGTGCCCGCGCCGTGGAGTAGCCTGCAGCAGCGACGACCGACGACGACAGCGCGTGCGTGAAGTGATCCCACCAGCCGATGGAGTTGTAGAAGTTCTGCTCGCTCCCGGGCAGTCCGAGCACACCGAAGGCGTGAAAGAACACGGCAGCCGTAATCCACAGCGTCAGTCCGGCGTCCATCGGAATCCCGTAGTCACGTTCGAGTATCGGCGGAATCTGTGTCACGAGGAGACCGACGAGTGCATTCACGACCACTGTCGTGCTACCACGCTCGAGGCCGGCAAAGATCATGCCGACCATCGACAGTTGCATGACGTAGGCTGCCTGTCGCTGTCGGCGCTCGGTGAACCCCAATCGGTCGCGGAGTCTCACTGTTTCACCTCCTCTGTGTCAGGAATGCGAGGTTTGGTGCGTGCGCGCCGACGCACGTAGAACTCGAAGATGAGGCCGGCGAGGACGCCCGCAATCGTCGAGGCGACGAATTCGAGCATCAGCGCGCGCTCGATTGCCGCCTCGGTTGCCCCGAGCGCTTCCAGAAAGTTGGTACCGAGCCAGATATCCGCCGCCCAGCGTCCCGCGGCCCAGACACCGGCGACGGCCATCGTCGTAATCGCGACGAAGACGATAGCGAACGTCGGTGTCATCCGGACTGGCGTAAACAGATGCAGTTCCACGGCAACGACCAGCGCGAGTGCGGCAATCGAGAGGTAACTCGCAATGCGACTGCTTGTCTGGAAGGTGGCGAGGCTCCGACCGAGCACCGGCAGTGTGGCCAACAGCAGTATCTCCCAGGGTAACATCGTCCGTGGAGAGCGAAAAGCGACTGGTGGAACAACCATAAGCGCCGTGACACCACCAGCAAAGATGGCCCAGAGCAGGTCGCCGGTCAGGAAACTCCCGACGGCTGTCAACACGACGATAGCAGTCACTGCCCAGGCAATGGTCGCATTCAGCCGGGCATCCCTGAGTAGTTCACCGACGTCAATCTCGACCATGTCTGAATCACGGCCGTACAGAATGAAAAGGCGTCGGGCTCACAGGAGCAGATATGCGCCGGTGTACGACAGCGCCCCCAGTGTCACGGCGGTGAGTGCGGTTGCAAGCGTCCGCCAGTGCGTCCGACGAGTCTCCGGCCGACCAAGCGGTACCGCAACGACACCGACCGCGAGGAGGCTGAACACGAACGGCCAGGACAACTCGAGTGTCGGCGCGGGAACCGCGACCACCGCACCGGCATACCCCGTTCCAAGCACTGCCCGCCGCCGGATGTGTGTACGTACGCGCCAGCCACGCAGTCGCGCGTAGACGAACAGTGCAAACCACAGCGTCGCCAACTCGAAGAAAAGCGCCCCGAGCAGATGCAACGTCGGGTCGCCGGCGAGTGCGATGCGGTCGACGAAAAACCGGACGTCGAGTGGATAGAGAAGGACGGGTGGCTCACCGGTCAGCAGGTCACCGAACGGATGCGAGAGCACACCCAACGCGGCCACGGAGAGCACCTGTCGGGTGGTGAAACCAGACCCGCGGGCGAGACGGGTGATGACAACGCCGCCAGCGGCGAACACTGTCATCACCATCCCACCCAGCGGGCCGCTGACGACGGTGGCGACGACGGCGAGGCCGGTCAGTGTCGCCACGCCGAGCAGTCGCATCCGACGACTGTCTGCGCCGACCGCAGCGAACCCGACGGCAGCGACACCGCCGACGAGCAACGAGTGTGTCACCGACCGGTGGACGACGGAGGCGGCGGCCCAGAAGGACACTGAGGCATCAGTGAGTCCCTCGACCCCGCCGAGCAGTCCGACGACTGCATAGAGCATATCGATGTCGGGCAGTGTCCCAAACAGCGCGGCAACAGCACCGAGCGTCAGTGCCCGGTCTGCCGACCAGCCTCGACGGGTCGCAACGCTGGCGGCGATGGCAAATGCGAGGAGGCCATGGCCGACGAACACGAGTAATCAGCGTACGAGCCTACTCGCTATAAACATCTCGTCCGGTCGGTTAACTGTTCCTCCGGTGAGCGACGACGTAGTCGTTCGTGTCTCGGACACCGATAATCGCCCACTCGTAGTCGACATCACTCCCGAGGAGTCGACGTTTCAAGTCGGCTGTTCGGTCGTGCCACGTGACGAAACACCGGAGGTCGCCTGTGGCAGGGGGGTCGCGTGGCTCCGGCATCGGCGTAACCTGAACGACCCGCCACTTCCGCGTCGCGCGGAGCTCTCCCCCATCGGTGGACACGTCGTACCCGAGGTCATCGAATATCGACTGGGCCTGCTGACTCAGTGAGGTGGTAACAGTCCCCATTCGTTATTCTGTACCACCCACTGGGGCTTAAACGTATCTAGTTGACACTGACACAACACGAGTGCACGCGGCTACTCGTGAGCGGCGTCCCACTCTTCGGCTTTGGTGCGGTTCGAGCAGACGTTACACTCGATGCGTCCCATCGCGTCGACGGCGTTGTCGAACGTATCGCAGTTGCCACAGACGAATCCCCAGCGCGTCTCACGGTCGTCGCTGGCGTAGACGACAAAAAATGGCCCCTTCGACCCGCGCGTTCCTTCTGCGTGTTCGACGTAGACCGTCTCACCGTCTGGGCCGGTACGCGTTTCCATACCTCGCCGTTGGCTCCCCGCGGTCAAATGTGTGTCTTCTCGAACCAACAGGAAAGGTTGAGGTGGCGTGACAGCGAACACTCGACCGATGACGCAGGTCGTCGTGCCGGTTCGATATCCGCTCACCGAACACTCGCGGGCAACGCTCGCCGAGGCAATCGACATCGCTGAACAGCGCGACGCTGCACTCACGGTCTTGCACGTCAATCTCTATCAGAACGGCACAGCCACAACCAGAAGACAGCTCAAAGACGCCGTCGAAGCGGAGTTCGGCCGCCTCTCGCAGACCCGGTACATCGTCCGGAAGGGGCTGCTCGTCGAGGAGACGATTCTCGAAGAAATCGCCGCCGAAGAGGCCGACGTGGTCGTCATCGGCAAGAAACAGGCCAGCCGCTGGCGGCGGATGATTCGACGCCTCATCGACGACCCGGACGTCGAACAGTATCTCCAGACGGAACTCGACTGTGATGTGGTGACCGTGACAGCAACCTCAGGAAGGTGAGTCGTCGCCGGCGTCGTCGGGGGCACCACTGGCTGCGCCCGACTCCTCGACCTCAGCCTGTTGCATCGCGACCTGGAGTTCGCCGCTGGTGTCGTCGAAGTGCAGGTGCGAGTGGGGGTACGCCATCTCGACGTCGGCGTCCTCGAAGCGCTCCCAGATGCTCGTCTGCACCTTCGACCGTACCGTCTGTAGTTTGTATGGCTCTTTCACCCAGAAGCGAAGGCGCAACAGGACGCCGTTGTCACCGAAATTGGCGATGAGACAGTCGGGGTAGGCGGGATACCGTGATGCGCCGATTCGGATACGTGGCCCGCCTTCGATGACCTCCTCGATGTCGCGTGCGCTGCGCTCGATGAGTTCGCGAGCCTCGTCGATGTCACTCTCGTATGTGACTAACACGTCGAGTGTCTGGCGTGTACGTGGGTCTTCTGCAGAGTAGTTGTAGACGTCCCTGTCGCGGATTTCGCCGTTCGGGACGACGAGAAACGTATTGTCGAGGGTGAAAATCTTCGTATAGCGCAGTGTGATATCCTCGACGAAGCCGCGTTTGTTCTCGCCGGTCAACTCGACCATATCGCCGATTTCGAACGGCTGATCGGCCAGCAAAAACAGCCCGCTGATGATGCTACCAACGATTGGCGCGAGGATGACACCCACGACGGCGGTAAACACAGTGACCGACAGCGCGATGTTCCCGAGGTCGAGTCCGTTGATGCGCAAGACGACGAGCAAGCCAAGCAAGAACACGCCAAACCGGATGCCACGCAGCGCCGTCCGCGTGAGACTCGGCCGCTGGAGCCGGCGAGCAACACGCCGCCCGACCAGACGGATGACGAGCCGTGAGACCAGCCAGGTGAACAACAACACCAGCACAGAGGCGACGACCGGTGCCGTCCACTCTGGCACCCACTCCGGAAACCAGGCCGGCGGTGTGAGGCCATCTGGGGTCTCAGTTGCCGTCGTCGCAAGCGACACAGGCTGGTACCACCTCATTGCCTCTCCGATTTCACGCGGGGGAATAAGGTTGTTGTGTCGTCGCCGTGGCGAACTGTATTTGGGCGTCGCTCCCGCAATCAGTTGTATGACCACCTACGACGCAGGCGAGTTCACACTGGAGAAAGTACGCGACTGTGTCTGGGAGCTTCCAGCGACCGGGGAGATGCGCGTCCCGGCGCGCGTCCTCGCAAGCGAGGCACTCCTTGACGAGATTAGCGAAGACAAGACACTCGAACAGCTCCAGAACACGACACACCTCCCCGGTATCCAGGACTACGCCATCTGTATGCCCGACGGCCACCAGGGGTATGGCTTTCCCGTCGGCGGTGTCGCCGGCATCGATGCCGAAAACGGTTGTATTAGCCCCGGAGCAGTCGGGTACGACATTAATTGCGGCGTCCGAATGCTCCGAACAAACCTCACGTACGACGACCTGCAAGGACAGGAGGAACACCTCGTCGACAAACTGTTTGCCAACATTCCGTCGGGACTCGGTGGCGGTGGCATCCACGACGGGTCACAGGACGACATCGAGGCAATTCTCGACCGCGGGATGGACTGGGCACTCGAAGAGGGCTACGCTGTCGCAGACGACCTCGCACACTGTGAAGACGAGGGGTATCGTCCGGATGCCGACCCAAGCAAGGTCTCGAAGAAGGCCAAAGACCGCGGGAAAAACCAGATCGGGAGTCTCGGCAGCGGCAACCACTTCCTCGAAGTCCAGCGTGTCACCGACATCTACCGCGAGGACGTGGCAGACGACTTCGGGCTCGAACCAGACCAGATTGTCGTCCTCATCCACTGTGGGTCGCGCGGACTCGGACACCAGGTCTGTACCGACTACCTCCGTGAAATCGAACAGACCCACCAGGGACTGCTCGACCAACTCCCCGACAAGGAACTCGCGGCTGCTCCCGCAGACTCACAACTGGCCGAGGACTACTACGGGGCGATGTGTGCGGCCATCAACTTCGCGTGGGTCAACCGACAGCTCATCATGCACCGCACGCGGCGTGTCTTCGAGCAGGTGTTCGACCGCTCCTGGGAGGACATGGAGATGCACCTGCTGTACGACGTGGCACACAACATCGCCAAAAAGGAGATGCACGAGGTGTCCGGCGAGGACGGAACCGAGAACCGGGAGCTGTTCGTCCACCGGAAAGGCGCAACGCGGGCGTTCCCGGCCGGCAGACCCGAACTCCCGAGTGCGTACCGTGACGTCGGCCAGCCAATCATCATCCCGGGCAGCATGGGCGCGGGCAGTTACGTGCTCCGCGGTGGCGAACAGTCACTCTCGGAGACGTTCGGGTCGACTGCACACGGCGCTGGCCGGCTGATGAGCCGAACGCAGGCCAAACAGGAGTTCTGGGGCGGCGCCGTCCAGCCCGACCTGCGTGAGCAAGAACACATCTACGTGAAAGCACAGTCGGGTGCGACCGTCGCAGAGGAAGCGCCGGGCGTCTACAAGGACGTCGACGAGGTGGTTCGTGTCTCGGATACGCTTGGCATCGGTGACCGCGTCGCACGGACGTTTCCTGTCTGCAATATAAAAGGTTAAGCGCCGGTCGTCCCGCTGGGGTTGTAGAAGCCAACGACCGTTTCGTTGCTACCTTCCGTGTAGACGACGGTGACGTTCGAGCGCCCGGAGTACCGAAAGCCGTACGCGTTTTGGGCGTTCAACTGGATGCGACTCCCGGGCGTAAGCGGGTCTGAGGCGTTCACCGGCCCCAGTTCGTCCCAGGTGATATTCTTCCCGGGAGCGACAATCGTGACGTTGCCCGCAGTGAGTTCCGCCCCCTGACTGTAGGTGATGAGCAACGCTCCGCGGTCGGAGAAGTGCTGGAAGTCGAACTCGGCTTCGATACCTTCGGAGTCGTCATCTTCGACGAAGAGTACGCTCATTCCGACAGAGGCAGTCACGAGCACCGTCAACAGAACGAGTGCTGCCACGCCGATTCCCTCCGACACGGCTCGGTCGTCGTCGAGACAGCCCGTCATACAAGGGGCGTACCGCGCCGCCGGATAAAGTTCGTTCGGCATCGGGAAAGCCATTTGTCCCGTGAGAGCGACAGCCAACGTATGATCGACGAGACTGCCGCGAAGATTGCCGATATGCAGACACACAGCTCCTCTGTCGTGGCTGTAGAGGCTGCGGAGGCGCTTCGAGAGTTGACCGACCAGGAGTTTCCGACCGTCGAGGGGTACAACCGAGCCCTCGAACGCAACAGCAGTGCGCTCCGGCGGGCAAACCCGTCCCACGCATCGCTGCACAACACGCAGCGAGAAATCGTCGAGACCGTCACAGAAGCCGATGTCGACAGCGTCGACGCCGCACAGAGGGTCACCACTGAGGCCATCGACAGCGTCGTGGAGACGGTCGAAACGAGCAAGCGCGACACTGCCGAACGCGTCGGCGACCTGCTCGCGGACGTGGAGACGATACTCACCCACGACTACTCGACGACGGTGCTTTCGGGAATCGTCCGTGCCGTCGAGGACGGTGCGTCCTTTCACGTCTACGTGACAGAGGCGCGTCCGCGATATCTGGGACGGAAAATGGCGCGTCGGCTCGCGGATATCGAGGCCATCGAGACGACACTCATCGTCGACAGTGCCAGCGGCAACTACCTGCCCGAGTGTGACCGCGTCGTCGTCGGGATGGACTGCATCGTCGACGAGACGCTGTACAACCGCGTCGGAACGTATCCACTCGCGGCGACGGCCGCGGATGTCGGCGTGCCGGTCACGGCCGCCGGGTCGGAGGCGAAAATCGTCGACGGCGGATTTGCCTTCGAGACCGAACACCGCTCGCCGAGTGAAGTGATGCTCGAGCCAGCGGACGGCTTCGAGGTCGCCAACCCGGCCTACGACGAGACGCCGACGCGCTTGCTCGACTCGGTCGTCACCGACGAGCGCATCTGGGAACCGTAATCGCCTGCCGAAGACAGTAACTGGGATTTTTATTCTCCGACGGCCTCTGTCCGACCGTGAGCACGCTCGTCGTCTGCCTCCAGCGGGGTGACCCCCTTCCGGGTGCAGACCCTCCCGTCGTCGGTCGCGAGTCTGTGGAGTCACTCGTCACGGCCGTCGGCGTCGAAGACCCCGAAGATAGCCGGGTGAACTGTCTGCTGGAGGGACTCCGCGTTGCAGCAGACATCGACGATTCGACTGTCGCAGTCATCGCTGGCTCCGGTGACGCCGTCACCGCCGACCGCCAGGTCGCCAGACAGGTCGAGTCACTGGTCGCGGAACACGACCCCGATTCGGCAGTCGTCGTCGTCGACAGCGCCGAAGACGAGCGACTGATACCCATTATCGAGAGTCGCATCACCGTCGATGCCGTCGACCGTGTCGTGGTTCGCCAGGCGCGTGATATCGAGTCGACCTACTACCTCCTCAAGCAGTTTCTCGCCGACGAGCAACTCCGCAAGACCGTCCTCATCCCTCTCGGCGCGGCACTGGTCGCGTTCCCCATCTTGCTGTTTGTCTCCGATAGTCCGACGATGGCACTGGGTGCGATTGCCGCAGCAGCAGGGCTGACGTTGCTGTACAAGGGGCTGGGTATCGGCACCCACCTCGCCCGCATGCCAGGCCAGATTCGAGACGCACTCTACGCCGGGAAAGTCTCGCTTGTCACCTACGTGGTGGCGGTCGGACTGGCGCTGGTCGGCTTCTTCGCCGGGGCATTGAGTGTCTCGGGGATGGAGGCCGCCGAGGTCGGAGCAGTCATCGTGGGGATGCGATTTGCCTACGATGCTGTCCCGTGGCTGACGATGGCCGCGCTCGCGGCCTCGACCGGTCGGTTGCTCGATGAGTTTATTCGAAACGACGAGATTGGGAGCGCGTACGTGAACCTTCCCTTCGTCGCGTTCGCCGTCGGCCTCGCCGTCCGTGGCTTCTCTGCGTACTTCCTCGAACGCTCCGGTGTGTTCGCCCTCCAGCGGATTCCTGCCACCGAGTTCGGTCCTGTTTCCCTCGACGGAGTGACGCTTACCTCCGGCACGCATCTCGCCCTGTTCATCCTCTCCAGTATCCTCATCAGTCTCGTCGGCGTTCGCGTCGCGGCCTACCTCAGCGGGAACGACGTGGAACTGGGCATCGAAGAGCGGAGTTCGTAGCGCCCCGTGCCGCTTCGAACCACGCGCCTCAAATACCCCGACACCGACCGCCGATGTATGGAAGAAGTGGTGCACGCACGCGGTCACGAACACGTCGCCGCGGAACACGCGAGTACGTTCGAACTGACGAGTGATGACTACCTCACACCCGCGGGCGACTGCATCCTCGGCATCGAAGCCGACCGGACGCCGGCCGACTTCGACCGGTCGTTCGTCGCGGCCTGTCAGTCCCACGAGGCCACGCTCGTCGCGACCATCGAGGCTGACGGCCACACCGCGACTATCACCGGACGGGGCCATCCCGAACTGACCTTCGAGAACGACCGGAGTCTGGTCGGACGGACGAGCGACTACGTCGACGACCGCACGATTATGGTCGGTGCCGATGCCGCGGCGGCCGACATCGACCGCGACCTGGTCACGGCGCTGGCAGACGGCGCGGACGTGCGCCTGACGCTCACCGTCGAGTGAGAGTACAACCATTATTTGCCAGCAGTCCCAATCGCGTCGTATGAGCTCTGAACAGACGATTTCCGTCAGCGGAATGTCCTGCACTGGCTGTGAAGCAACCGTCGAAGAAGCCCTCGAAGAGATTGGTGGTGTCGACGGTGTCGACGCCGACCACGAAGCCGACTCGGTGACACTGCATCTCTCGGAGACCGTTCCCGACGAGGACATCGAACAGACGGTCAGCGACGCCGGCTACTCGGTCGACGCCTGAATTTGTCGCCTCGCGCGCGACGACAACCCCATCTGTACCTTTTTATTACTCAGTCGCCTACCCTGGCGTATGACGCTCCTTTCCTTTGATGAAACTGGTGTGGATGTCGTCTACGAGGGGACGGAGTTCCGTCTCGAAAAGCCCCTCATCGAAGATGCAATCGGCAAGGAGTATCCGGATGTCACCGACCACGAGGTGTTGAAAATCGTCGAACCCGACCCCTCGCTGTCGGGTGAGCCCCAGCGCATCGCCGACATCCTCACCTGAGACCCGCGGTACTGGCAGTAACTGGCGCGGACACAACGCTATTGCCGGTTGAGAGTCAACGACAGGTACGTGGACTACATCGCAGGCTCCCGTCGGAATCCCTTCGGCTTCGACCCGCCGTGTGAGGAGTTCGTGCCCGGCTACGGTGTCACCACCGCCGACTTTCACGTCGTCGGTGACAACCCGGCCGTCCACGGCGGACTGTCGACAGGTATTCCCTTCACCGACCGCGAGTGGTCGCCAGACTTCTTTGATGCACTCCGCCGCGGCGGCCTCGTCGAATCGGTGACCCTCGACAGCGAGACGGTCGCAGTCGACTCGACGTTCTTTTCGTATCTGCATATGTGTGCCACCGACGAGAACCTCGAAGCACCCGACTACGACGCACTCGAACCGTTTTTGGACTCGGAACTGCGGGCAATCACCGCCGACGTGTTGCTCCCGGTCGGTGCCCGTGCGACAAGTCACATCCTGGAGACCTACACCGCACGCACAGCCGAGGCCCTCGATATGGATGCCCGACACGCCGAGGAACTCCGTGGCTCGGGATGGCTCGTCATTCCCATCAAAGACCCCGTCGAGTGGACAGGCGACGACGGTGACCAACTGGCCGAACAACTGTCGACACTCCAGGAGAGCGACTACCGCCGACTGGCAGACCTTGGCCGATTTTCTCACGACGACGACCCCTACCTCGTCCGGTAGCAGACTCGGGTGGGAAACCACCGAGATATTTGTACGCACGGCGTGAATCGCCGACAATGTCCTCCATCAAGCGACTTCTGTTCGGGACGGAGAGTTCCCGCTCTCTCCGGTTCTGGGTAGTTCCGCTGGCCGTCTTCGTCGTGACATTTGCGGCCTATGCAACCGACGCGTTTGCCGTCTCCGGTGGTGTGGTGTGGGTTCCCGGTGATGCCGCAGTTGTCGGGCTGATGGTCTGTGCCGTGCTGGGCTATCTCCATGCCGGCTTCCTGCTCGCGTGGGCGAGTGCCTACGCCGGGACGCTTGCGTATCACGCAGACCACTACTTCCTCAGTCTGTCCAGCCATTCGCGTCCCGAACAACTGCGCGACTTTCTGGCACTCGACGGGCTGGTGGCACTGGCAGTGATAGCGCTGCTGGTCGCGCTCGTTGGGTTCGCTCTCGGGCGTGGAACGAAGATGGGAAAGATGCGCGTGGCCAAAGCGGGAGAGCCGTTCAGAGAATAGAATCTGTTACTGCTCGATTTTGGGAGCCTCTCCGACGACCTCGACGAACTTGTCGGGGTGTTCGGCGTGGGGGAGGAGGACTGCGTCGTCGAAGACGACCAGACGGACGTCGGCACGCTCTGCGAGTTGGTGTCCCTCCGCGAGTGGCGTGATTTCGGCCTCGCGACCCCAGACCAGCGTCACTGGAACGTCTAGCTCGGCAAGCGCGTCTCCAAGGTCGTCCTCGGGGTCGAGAAAGCCGCTGACGAACGAGGCAGGCGCAAAGCGGGCACCGGGTTGATGGGCGGACTGCCACTCGTATGCCACGACATCGTCGGTGAGGTTGTCCATGTCGTGGTAGCCGTGGTCGTCGTGGAAATGGCGAATCGAGTACTTGCTTGCGATGAGGTTGAACACCGCCTGTCCGAACAGCGGCGAGCGGAGCAACGAGCGAATCCAGACGTTGCGGCTGCCCATCGAACTGTCGGTCGGACAGACGAGGACGAGTTCCGAGACATCGTGTGTCTGTGCAGCCAGTGACGCGTAACTCCCCGACAATGAGGAGGCAACCACGACGGGGGGTTCGTCGGTCAGGTCGTCGATAGCGTCGCCGACGAACGTGGTGTACAGCGAGGCGGAGTACAGCAGTGGGGGGCGGTCGGACTGGCCAAAGCCGGGCAAATCCGGTGCGATGACGTGATAGTCCTCGCTCAGGTCGTCGAACACCTGCCAGAACTCGTGGCTGGAGCCGGCGGCGTTGATACCATGAACGAGCAGGAGGTCTTGGTCTCCGGGGTCACCAGCCTCCGTGTACCCGATATCGAACCCGCGCCAGCGATAGGTGCCGTGGTCACCGTCGAGGAACGGCTCGAACTCGTCACTGCGGGCGGTCAACAGCCGATTCGCGACGGCAGTCAAGCCGACCGTCCCCGCCGCAACACCCAGTACGTTCCGGAGTCTCATATCTACAACGTAGGCCGTGAGGGGTTTATACGTGGTGTTCGTGAGACACCCTACCGCCAGGCGATAAGCGCCGACAGTCCCAGCGCACCAGCGAGCCAGCCAACCAGGCCCAGGGTGCTCGCAAGCGCCGCAGGGCCAGGTGGTGGCGAGATACCCGCCGGGCCGAGACTAACAGTGAACACCAGCGCCCGATAGGCGGTGTTGGGACTGACCGCCAGCAGCGTCGAGAGTCCATCGGAGCCGACAATTCCGCCGGTCAGTGAAGCCAGGAGTGCGTTGTCGAACCCGACCACGAGCAACAGGACTGCGCCAATCGCGAGCGCGAGACCGCCGCGAGTCGACCGGGCCGTCGCCGAGACGAGCACCGCTATCGCAAGCACTGTCAGCGCGAACAGCGCCGTCAACACGACATACCGCAGATACAGCGACGGCGAGTCGATTGTCGAGTGTGTGGCGATGACCGTCAACTGTCTGTCGCTGTGCAGCGGCGCGACCAGGGCAGCGACAGCCAGCCCGGCCAGGACGACTGCGAGTACGACCACGGCACGGCCGAGGAAGACACCGAGGACGTAGCGACTACCGCGAATCGGATAGGTACGGATGGTCTCCAGTTCACCACTCTGACGGTCACCCAGCAGCGCCCGGTAGCCAAAGGCAAACGCAAGCACCGGGACGAGTATCTCGACGGGCGTCAACAGGTCGAGAACGAGTGCGAGATACGCATTCGAGGAGCCAAGGTACGCGAGCCCGGCGAGCAGGAAGACGAATCCGGCTGCCAGAGCCAGCAACAGCGGCGTTCGGATGACGGTGCGAAACTCCCGTTCGGCAACGTCGACCAGATACCGAGAGCGCGTCACGAGTGGTCACCTCCGTGGAGACCGGCCGAGACACCAATAGCATCGTCGCCTCGGGTCACTGCCTCCAGAGCGTCTTCGAGTGTCTCGCTGTCGGTCTCTGCCAGCAACTCCGCCGGTGGCCCGGTCGCGACGAGTTCGCCTCTGTCGACGACGAGCACTCTGTCGGCGATTCGCTCGACGGAACGAAGGTCGTGTGTCGCCAGCAAGACCGCGTCGCCGTCGGCCGCGAGGTCGTCGACAGTCTCGGTGATGTGGCGAGTCATCGTCGGGTCGAGCCCGCTCGATGGCTCGTCGAGCACCAGAAGCGGGGGGTCACCGACCGTCGTCTGCGCCAGTCCGAGCAGACGCATCATCCCACCCGAAAGCGCGTCGACACGGCGGTCTGCGACCGGCGAGAGTCCGACGCGGTCGAGAATGGCATCGACATCGACGGCGGTGTCCACGAGCGACCCGTAGAACGAAACCGTCTCGCGAACGGTGAACTGTGGTCGAAAGGCTGGCTGCTGGGCAAGATAGCCGACCTGACGGTCGTCCTCGCTCTCGATATCGATAGTTCCTTCGTCGGCATCAAGCAGTCCTGCGACGAGTCGCAGCAGTGTCGTCTTGCCAGATCCGTTTGGCCCGATGATGCACGCGACCGTTCCAGTCTCGACGCGCAGGGAGATGTCGGCGAGCACGTCGAGGTCGCCAAAGGAGTGAGAGACTCCTTCGACGACGACTGCCGGTTCGCTCCCTGTCGCTGTCTCTGGTGGTCGTGTCGTCTGTTGCTCGGGACTCATGGCTGTGCCTCCGCGGTGACGTTGAGTTGTGCGAGTCGGTCGGGGCGGGCGGGTGATACCAGCGGTGCCGGGTCGACGACCGTCGACTGGCGAAGGCCGGGCAGCGAACGCTGGAACTGACGCACCGCATCGAGCGATGGCGCGTGTGCAATCGCGTGGCTACCGGCTGAGTGACGGGCGCTTCGGTCGACAGTGTTCGCTGGTCGGTAGATTCTGTCGACAACGCCATCGCCGTCACGGTCGGTGCCCGGAACCGACCCCCAGTAGTTGCCTCGTCCATCGGCGGCCCAGATGTTGAGCGTCCCGAGTTCGACTCCAACTGACTGGTCGTTGGCGAGTACGTCGTTCTCGAAGACGCTGTTTGTGGGAAGCATCGTCGACGAGCGAAGTCCCATGTCGTTTTCGACAACCGTGTTGTGCCGGTACACCGACCGACTCGTCCCGAGAGAGAGTCCGTATCTATTGTCCACGAGGGTATTTTCGATTGTGAAGGACGACGTACCGCTGGTAGCGATACCGATGCCGCTCTCGCGAACGTCGTTGCTGGCCTGGACGTTGCCGGTCGGGCGAGTCATCACGATGATACCGGCGTCGGTTCGTCGCATGGTATTGTTCACTGCCAGGGCGTTGCTCGTATACATCTCGTGGAGGCCATAGCGCATCCCGGTCATCTCGTTTTCCCGGACGACGATACCGTCCGCATAGTGAGTGTAGACGGCGTCGCGGCCGCCGTGGAACGTCGAGTCTTCGACGACCATCCGCGAGTACATCGCCAGCACGCTCATGAAGCCATCTTCCCACGTTTCGCTGCCGTCGATGGTGACGTTCCTGACGACTGTACCGGGACTGTTCAGCGCGACGATACCGTTTGCGGGTGTCTGGATGGTGACATTCTCGACCAGTGAGTGCGGGGCGTCCGCGAAACGGATTGCAGCGTCGCCGTATCCGTAGACCAGACGGATTTTCCTGTCCCACGCGGAGTCGTTGTCGCCGCTGCGCTGGCGGACACCGACGTCACCGACGCCGGTGATGCGGAGTGACGTGATTCCAATAGATTCCCCACGGGCCGTCAGGACGCTACCGTTGTCGTTGCCGGTGAGGACGGTGTCCGACCCTGCACCACGCAGCGTGAGCGGTTTGGTGACAGTGAGATTCGTCTCGTAGCGACCCGGTGGAATCCTGACGGTGGTGTTCGGTGGCGCTCGTTCGATTGCCGCTTCGAGCGTCGCTACATCCTCGCCGACAGTGACCGAAACTGGCCGCGAGCGGAGTTGCCGCGCCTGCTCGACGGAGTCGTCGGCCCACGCCTGGCGGCGCTCGATGGGCGCTGACTGCCGACTCGGCGCGTTATCACGTGCCGCAAGTCCGGTCTGGAGTGTCTCCCAGTCGACGACGCTGCCGTTGTACTGTGTGGCAAACGCTGTCGCAGCCGTGCGATTGCCGAACGGAACGGCTGCCGGGCCTCCCGGCGTCCGTGCCCGGGAGTCGACGACGTACCAGGCGTCACTCGCCCGAATCCAGCGCAGGCGGATGCTGTTGCGCAGCGTGATAAGGCCCGTGTCGGTCAGCGTCGGTGCTGCTGCCGAAAAGTCAGTCACGAACACCGCCAGCGGCTGGCCGAACTGCTCCGTTCGGCGTTCCTCGCTGAGTGCCGTCGCCAGTGCCTCCATGCCATAGTAGCCGACGACGTACTCGTACTGGGCGTAGAAGACCTCAGCTCGGGGGATAGCGTGGTCGGCGGCGTCTGCTTGCCGGACATCGACACCGGTGAGTCCGGTTTCTAGCGTCTCCTCGAACGCGACAGGCTCTATCTGTTGGCTGCCGGCCGGAGTGCCGACGAATCCCGTCGCTGCGAGGAGGAGGGCAGCCACTACGACGGTACCCGCGTAGACAACCGAGTTCATCACATTCCGAGGCCAGCGATGGTCTGTTCGGTGACCTCATCGAAGGAACGCAGGTCGCCCCCGTGGTCGCGCTGGAACTGCTCGGCATCGGCGGTCTCCGAAAACCCGATGAGGTCACGCCCCATCGCACCTTTGACCTCGCTGCCGACGACGAACGTCACCGTCGTGGCATCGACGAAATCCTCGGCGGCGACGTGTGTCGAAATCAGTGTATCCCCGCCGTCGGTGGTCAACTCGTAGTCCACGCTGGAGTAGTCGGTGACGTAGAACACATCGTGCGTCCAGCCACGGTTCTGGCGCTCGAAGTCGTACTGGAACGCCTCCCACGTGCTGTCGAAGCGTGCGGGGTTCTCGTGGCCCGATGGCTCGTTGTCCGCGTAAAATATCTCCGCCGATGGCCCCGGATGGTTCGGGATGACCATGCCACAGACCTCACACTGGTCACCCTGCGTCAGCGCCACTGGCTCGGGCATCTCCCCGTCGGAGCTTTCCGACCCTTGACAGCCTGCCAGTCCGACTGTCAGTGCGAGCGCGGACGCGACGACCCGCCGTCTGGTGACCAGATGGGTACACGTCTGCTGGTTCTCCCCTTGACGGTCATCTGTGGCTGTGTGCGATTTGTGACTCGATGCAGCAGTCTCTCCCCCGTGAGTGTGTCCAGTGGAATCGTGGTCGTGCATAGCTGTGAGTCCCCCTCCGTCCGTGTGTGATACTACAGCCAGTGTGTTTATATTCCTGTTGTCCAGTTGACTGGTTTCGAGAACTGTACCACTGGTTTCGGTGACAGTCCTGCGTCGGATTCATCCCCCAAGAGTTCGCTTGCGGGCGTTAGCTGTGCTGGGCAATCTTCTCTGCGAGTGCGTCCTTGTCCTGGACACCGACGAGTCGCTCGACGGGTTCGCCGTCGGCGAACAGAACCAGCGTCGGCACACCCTGGACACTGTATGTCGCCGCCAGTTGCTGGTGTGCGTCCACGTCGACTTTCGCGACAGTCGCGTCTGTCTCTGCCGCCAACTCCTCGACGACTGGTTCGAGCATCTTGCATGGCCCACACCAATCCGCATAGAAGTCGACGAGCACGACATCGTCACGCGCAACTGTCTCGTCGAGGTCATCGGTACCCCCGATGTGGACTGGTTCTGACGGCGAAGACGTCTTATTTTGGTCGTTGTCGGCTCCAAGCAGCTCTTCTTTTTTCTGTTCTCGAATCTCTTCTACCGGTTGTTCGTCGCTCATCACCTGTCGGTACGCACCGGCTGCCCTTAGTTGTTTTGCATGGAAAGTACAATACAACCATCAACGGTCACTCGCACAGACCAGTGGGTGGCTCGCTTCTGGGCAGTCACAGACACTGTCTGCTGTCCAGAGGTGAAGAGCGATGATAGTCAGCAGCCTCTTCCGTGAGCTACCGGACGTTTACGGGTCTGTATGGTGCATGCCATGCACAACTATTATGTCGGAGGCGACCGTTCATCCGCGTATGGAGACAAACGTTGGTGGTCTCGATAGAACCGCTCGGCTCGTCGCCGGCCCGTTGTTGCTCATCGTCGGTATCGCTGCAATAGCCGAACTACTCCCACTCGGTACGGTTGTAGGGGCTGTTGCGGCAGTATTCGGTCTCGTGTTCCTCGTAACCGGGCTAAGTAGGATGTGTATCATCAACCAACTCCTCGGCGTCGACACGAGCAAGTAACGTAGCGGGCTTCGGAGAGGGGCGGACAGCAGTAGTGCACAACAAGCACACATTTTTAGCAGTTGAATACTTAGGATAGCGTATGCCCAACTCCATCAGGGAATATCTCCAGCAGGACATGGTCTGTGAGGGGATTCTCGAATGTTTCCACGGGTTGAAACAACTCGACAGAGCGGTGTTCCAGACGCTCGTCGAGAGCGATGAACCACTGACCGTCGACACAATCGCCGACAGAGTCGAGCGGGAGCGGTCGACGGCCTATCGTTCCGTCCAGCGTCTTCTGGACACCGAACTCATCGAACAACAGCAGGTCAACTACGACGACGGGGGTTACTACCACGTCTACCAGACCGCGAGCGCTGACGAGATTGCCGAGGAAATGCAGCGCCTGCTCAACGACTGGTACGCAAAGATGGGACAACTCATCGTCGAGTTCCGGGAGAGGTACGACACTTCCTCGGAACCGGTGCCGCCAACGCACTGATGAGTGACCCGGAGACGGCCGTCGAATCCTACGTCACCGACCACACCGACCACCTCGTCGAGCAAGCGCTGTCGCTTGTCGGCACTGACACACAGAACCCACCGGGAGAAACTGCGACACTCGTCGACGACCTCCGGGAGACCGTCGAGGAGTTGGGGATTCCCACCGAGCGTATCGCGACAGACCCCGCAAAGCCAAATCTCGTCGCGACGCTTCCCGGTGAGACCGACCGCACGCTGTTGTACAACGGTCATCTCGATACGGTACCCTTCGACGCGGACGACTGGACGTACGACCCACTCGGAGCACACGACGGGAACCGTCTCTACGGGCGCGGCGCAACTGATATGAAAGGTGCCGTCGCAGCGATGGTCGTCGCCGCACAAGCGTTCGTCGAGACGGATACCACGCCGCCAATGACACTCCAGTTCGCCTTCGTCAGCGACGAGGAAACCGGCGGCGACGCCGGCCTTCCGACGCTACTCGCCCAGAACCGACTCGATGCTGATGGCTGCGTCATCGGTGAGACCACCTCCGAACAGGGTCGCTACTCCGTGACGGTCGCAGACCGGGGCAGCATCTGGCTGACACTCGTCGCGACAGGGACGGGAGCACACGGCTCTCGGCCGTTGCTCGGCGAGAACGCCATCGACCGCCTCTACGATGCCGTCGAGCGGATACGTTCCGACTTCGGCACACAGCGTCTCGAACTCGACGCCGCGCTCGACCCGATTATCGAGGAGTCTGTCGAGTACTACGCACCGCGGATGGGACGAGAAGACGCACGCACCCTCTTTACACATCCGACAATCAATCTCGGCACCATCGACGGCGGCGAGAGCGTCAACAGCGTCCCCGAATCTGCCCGCGCACGCGTCGACATCCGTCTCGCACCGGCCGTCGATACGGCGACCATCCTCGCTCGCATTCGAAACTGCGTCGACGAGTGTGACGGTATCACCGTTGCAGACGTGAGCTGGAGTGTTGGGACGTACGAATTACCGGACAGTCCGCTCGTCTCAGCCGTTGCAGAAACCGCAAGCACGGTCGTCGACGACCGTATCTACCGACGCTCGGCGACAGGAGGCGGCGACGCGAAGTCACTCCGCAACGCCGGTATCCCGACCGTCGAGTTCGGTCTGGGAACCGACACGGCCCACGCCGCCGACGAGTACACCACCGTCGACGCGCTCGTCGACAACGCCCGCATCTACGCGTTGCTCCCCTTTGCCTTTATCGAGCAGTGAGTCACTGCTGTTCGAGACAGTCCACGAATGGCTGGAGAATCTCGTCTGAGACCGCGTAGGGGTCGGTCTCGCGTTCCCGAACAGCCTCGACGTACTCGTCGAGACCACCCATCTTGTCGATTTCTCGCTCCAGCAGGACGCTCATGTCTTCGCGCAACAGCGTCCGTATCTCCTCGGCGTAGCGCATCTGCTCCTGGTCGGTGAGTTCGCCGCTTTCGACGAGATGTTCGCGATGCTCTGCCAGGGCGGACAACACGTCGTCGATGCCTTCCTCGTCTTTCGCGACGGCCTCGACGATGGGTGGTACCCACCCGTTCTCCTCGGTGTCGTCCATCTCGGCACGCTCGAAGTCACCGCCATCAGCGCCGTGGTGGCCGACCGTCCCCGGAACGCCACCGTCACGGTACTCGATCATCTCTTTGAGGTCTTGGACGGTTCGGTTGGCACCCTCCAGGTCGGCTTTGTTGACGACGAAGAGGTCGGCGATTTCGAGGATACCCGCCTTGAGCATCTGGACGTCGTCGCCGCTGCCCGGTGGCACCAGCACCGCCACGGTGTCGGCGGTCCCGACGACGTCGATCTCGTTCTGTCCGGCGCCGACGGTCTCGATGACGATCCGGTCCTTGC
>CAZFOF010000010.1:0-20087 GCA_964520265.1 uncultured Halobacteriales archaeon
GGACTTCCACGCTCTCGACGCGAATCCCCCACTCGTCTGTGGGTTCGTCGAGTTCGGTGCGGATTTTGGCGTTGATCTGCTGGCGTTTGTTGAGCGTATCGTCCAGTTCCATGTCACCCAGGACGGCACGGAGCGTGGTCTGGGCGAGATTTGAGACTGCTTTCTTGTAGTCGTCGACCTGCAGGAACGCCTTCTCGGCATCCATGACCTTGATGTAGACGACGGCGTCGGCAGTCACTGGCGAGTTGTCCCGCGTGATTGCTTCCTGACGGGGGACGTCCAGCGTCTGCGTCCGCATATCGAAGGCGTACGTTCGCGTAACGAAGGGCAAGACGAAGTTCAGCCCTGGTTCGAGTAGCCCCTGATAGCTACCGAATCGTGTGTAGGCGTGTTTCTCGTACGCATCGACAATGACGACACTCTTGTAGGCCGTTACGATGGCCATAAGCAGAAGTATTCCCGCAACGAGTGGAAACACTCCTCCTGTCTGTAGCGTTACTGCGGGGAGCATGACATCTGGTCTTGGTGTTGACCAATCAAAAGGGTTTGTCTGTCGGGCAGTCCACTTAGGCGCTCGATTCCGATTCGGTCTCCGTCTCCTTCTGCTCGCGCGTCCGTGCGAGTTCTCTGTCGATTTCGTCGGTCGCTGCGTCGAAGGACTCGACGGTCAGGACGTTGCCGCCACCTGGGTCGACCACCAGTACCTCCGTCCCTTCAGAGATTTCTCCGTCGACGCTGCGTGCCCGGAAGTAGGGGTTGAAGCCGCCATCTTCCAGTTTTACTTCTCCATCCCTCGGTGTCACTCGCTCAGTGACGCGGCCGGTCTGGCCGCGCAACGAATCAGAGTCGCTGGTTTTGTCCTTTCCCTCGCCGCCATAGATATCGAGTTGCCGGTAGGCAGACAGCGTCAGGCCTGCGGCAACGATGACGGCAATCGTCATCGCGAGCAGCGTCGCGACGGTGCCGAGACTTGCCGGGATGAGCAACCCCACCAGTCCGGCAGCAAAGAGGGCGACGCCGACAACGAAAAAGTGCGCACCGGGGATAAATGCCTCCGCGATGATGAGTCCAGCACCGACTAACAGGAGCAGGTACGGAAGACTCAGGCCGATTAGTTCCACGGCTGCCATACTGCGGGCTTGGGCTGCAGGCCGGATAACACTTCGGGCGTCTCGTTCTCGTGCTGTCGTGACTCACCACGACAAGCCGGCACTCGTGGGGGAGTTTACTCAAACAGCGGATAGTGCTCGCGTGCTAACTCGAACAGTTCGTCGACGGTATCGGGGTCGACCGTCCAGAAGCTCCCGTACAGCGAGGGCTCTTGCTCACGTGAGACGAGTGCTGCCTTGTGCTCGTCGTCGCCACCGCCGTCGTACAGCAGAAACCAGAACTGCCGGAAGATGCTCTCGTCGTCTGTGACGACGGTGTAGGGCACGTCTCCAAGGGTAGCGTCCGGGTAACCGTAGACGGTCACGCTCACCTCGGTCGCTGCCAGGCGTTCGTAAATCGACTGTGTGTGTTCTGCGTCTGCGAACACCGAGAGATTCTGGAAGCCGGCGTGGAGCGTCCCCTCACCGTGTGACAGCGCTCGTCGCTCGAAGCGCCGGGAGAGAGCGAGCATCCGTTTGCGACTCGTCTCCGGCGAGACGGTCACGTTGTCGGTTCCCTCGACGGGTATCGTCGGTCGCTCGACGCTCTCCCCGCTTAACAACGCCTCGAACTCGGCGTCTACAGTGAGGTCGTCGAAGGAAACGGCATCGACCACCCTCTCGTCCTGGTGGAAGACTCCTACATCCTGGGGATACCCGGCTTCCGTTTCGTCGGTTTTGAGTGCGATTCCCTCTCCGGCAAACCGTGCACCAACCTCGTCGAGACGGGCCTCACTCTCTGTCGGGTTGTAGACGGTCAGCGTCATCGACTGGTCTCTGAGGTGGGCAAGCAGTTCCTCCATCAGTTCTCACCTCCGCTGGTGTCGACCGGCCGCCAGCCACCTGCGTCGTCGACGACGCGCAGTTCCGGGCCGTTCTCCCGGTGGCGAACTTCGACGACGCTCTCGAACAACCGCGTCAGTGTCTCTTGCTCCCTGGCGTCAGTCCCATCGGTGTCGAGCGTGCTGATGAATGCGCCGTCGAGTGCGTTCACCCGCCCCGAGAGCGCGTGGACGAACCGTGTCACGGTCTCGATGTTTGCATACAAAAGCAGCGTCGCGAGATTGTCGACGAGCAGCCGTGGCTCCGCTATCTCGGTGCCCGGTGTCTGTTCGAAGGCATCGGCGACGGCCATCGCGATGCCGCTGAGGTCACCCGGCGACCCGACACGGAACACACCCTCCTCGTCACCGTCTTCTGTACTGCCGGGGAGACACTCGACGACGACCAGTTCGCGAAGGTCGACCTGTTGGCTGACACGCTCGCTGTATCTCGATTTGAGCCGTCTCGCCGGCTCTGTCGTCGTGACTGCGAACGGGTGACCTCCGGCCTGTTGGACGTTGCCCAGGAGGTCGACCGCAAGATTCTGTTTTCCCGCCATTGCCGGGCCGACGAAGAGGACACTCTCGCCGAGGTCACTCACGTCGATTGTATCGGCGAGTCTCCCTCTTTCGGAGTCGTACTCCCCCTCCGGCGAACTCTCAGTCGACACGTGCGTTCACTACCTTGGCTATCCATCGGCCCCCTAAAGTAACTGCTGCCCGTCCCTTTCGGCCGGCTCATTTTGACGGTGGTACCCCATCGACTTTTCGCCCCGCCGGTCGACGTGACCGTATGCTCGTCGAAGACGTGATGCAACCGGATATCGTGACCTGCACCGTCGAGGACTCACTGCGCGAGGCCGTCGAAGCGATGCTCAAACACCACATCGGCAGCGTCGTCATCGTCGCCGATGACACACCTGCCGGTATCGTGACCGAAACGGACATCTTACTGGCTGGCTACGCCACTGAGAAGTGTTTCGGTGAGATTCCAATCGAGGAGACGATGAGCCGTCCACTCGTGACGATTGCCCCCTCGAAATCACTGCGGACTGCCATGCGGATGATGCGCGAGGAACGCGTCAAGAAACTGCCCGTCCAGGACGGGCTCGACCTCGTCGGCATCATGACGATGACGGACATCAACACCCACTACGCCGATATCGTGAGCGAGATTCACGCCATGGAACAGCCATCGGGATTTTCCGACGCCGAACTCCGCGGTCTCGGTGGTGCAGACGGATGACACCCTCCTCTGTAGCCGGTCGGCAGTCTTAGGGGCGTCCCGGTCGCAGTCTGTCTATGCACTGGATTGGTGAGACGTTCACCAGCGATGCTGGCTGGACACATCTCGAAGAGTTGGTCGATACTGCGCCGCGAATGGCAGGCAGCGACGGCGAGCGGGCGGGTGCGGAAGCGACGCGCGACGCACTCGACCGGGCAGGGGCCAACAATGCACGACTGTCGACGTTCGATATTCACGGCTGGACGCGCGAGGACAGTTCACTGTCCACTGGTGAGACCGACGAAGACTGCATCGCGCTCCCGCGCAGTCCCAGCGACACGGCGACGGGCCGTCTCGTCGACCTCGGCTACGGTCTCCCCTCGGCGTTCGAGGACGCCGACCTCTCGGGGGCGGTCGTCCACTGCCGGAGTGACGTGCCGGAGTGGTTCGACCGGTCGATGCACCGCCGAGAAAAGTACTACCGCGCAGTTCAGGCCGGTGCAGCGGCGTTCGTCTTCAGCAATCACATCCCGGGCTGTCTCCCGCCCACCGGGAGCGTCGGCACCGAGGACTCGCCCGTCGGTGAGATTCCTGCTGTCGGTGTCTCGCGGGAGGTCGGCGCGCGGTTAGTCCGGCGGTTCGAGGACGCAATAGTTACCGTGTCCGTCGAGGCGACGACTGACGACGCGACAAGCCAGAACGTCCACGCTGCCGTCGGGCCAGAGACCGACGAGCGCGTGCTCGTGACCAGTCACGTCGACGGACACGACATCAGCGAGGGAGCAATGGACAACGGCGCTGGAACGGCAGCACTGGTCGAGGTTGCCAACGCACTCACAGCACGCGCTGACGACCCCGAAGCCCACCCGCTGGAGACTCGCGTCGAGTTCGTCGCCTTCGGTGCGGAGGAAGTAGGACTCCTTGGCTCGAATCATCTCGCAGACACCGTCGACCCGGACAGCATCCGCGCAGTCGTCAACATCGACGGCATCTGCCGGGGTCGCACGCTGTCCGTCACCGCACACGGCAGCGAGCCCCTGGCCGATGCAGCACGCGCGGTCGGGGAACGATTCGACCATCCGGTCGACGTTCGTCCCGACCACGTCCCCCACAGCGACCACTGGCCGTTCGTCGCCAGCGGTATTCCGGGGTATCTCGTCGCCAGCGACGACGACACGACAGGACGCGGCTGGGGGCACACGCACGCGGACACGCTCGACAAACTCGAGAGTCGCACACTGCGAGAGAGCGCCATCCTCGTGACCGCACTCGTCGCAGAGGTCGCCGGTCGCGACGTGCCCAAACTGGACACGGAGGCCGTTGCCAGCAGTCTCGAAGCGGCCGGCGAGGCCGAAGCGATGCGTGTCACCGGCGACTGGCCCTTCGCGGAGTGAGCGAGCCGATACGGTGCGGAGGGTTTTTTGCCTGCCTGGTCACAGTCCCGGTATGGTAGGCGAGGACGAGGCGATGTTGGTCGGTGTCGTCGGTGAAGACACGACGACTGTCACCGATGCGCTGGCCGGTGTCGACGCGACGGCTATCGTCGATACCCCAGCGGCCGTCCTCGCTGCATCTCCCGATATTATCGTCGCCGTCGGCGAGTCGAGTCTGCTCACAGTGACACAAAAGCGTCCCGAGGTGCCGATTCTGCCCGTCGAAGCGGGTGCCGGCGTCCGCTCGATTCCCACCGGTCGGCTGGACGACGCATTCGCTCGTCTCACGGACGGGGACTGGGCGACCGACCGTCACCCGGTGCTTTCGGTGGGTGGGGACACCTTCCAGGAATCACTCGCCCTGTTCGACGCCATGACCGTCACGGCAGAGCCGGCACACATCTCGGAGTTTACACTCACCGCACGTGACGACCGTGTCGCCTCGTTTCGCGCCGATGGGGTAGTCGTCGCCACGCCAGCGGGAACGGCTGGTTACGCCCGCGCTGCCGGTGCGCCGGTCGTCACACCTGGCCTGGGTGTGCTGGCAATCGTCCCGGTCGCGCCGTTTGCGACGACGCTCGACCACTGGGTCGTGCCCGACGACGAGGTGACGATTACAGTCGAACGCGAGGATGCGACCGTCGAAGTCCTCGCGGATGACCGCACCGTCGGCGTCGCCGGTGTCGGCGAACCGGTTCACGTCCGCTCGGCGGGATACATCGAGACTATCCGTCTCCCAGAGGGACGCTCACCCTTCGCAACCCGGCACTGAATTGGAAAAACTCTAATGTGCTGGATGTAGAGTTCAGAGTATGCCACAGGTCAATATCTTCGGGCCCGTTGACGCGGCACTCGGCGTCAAAATCGGCATTGCCGAGGTGCTGGTTATCGAGGCGATTCTTTTCGGACTCGTCATCCTGAATTTCCTGACGCGGCGTATCGCCCACGGTCGCCACGTCAGCCAGGCAAACGACGGCGGTGCAGAGGCTGTCAGCCGGTTCCTGCCACACGAAATCCTCAACATCGTGTTGTTGCTCGGCTCGTTTTACTACATGACCGTCGACCACCATCCAGGGATGGTCATGTCCGCGCTGGTCTTCGGACTCGTGCTCACCGACTTCTTCGAGTTCGAGGCCCGCAAAGCCGAAGCACGCCGTGACGTGCCGCTTGACCAGCCAAAAGGTTCGATTGCCGCTGCGGTACTCGTCCTCTCGTACGCTGGCTATCAGGCGCTTTTCTTCCTCCTGAAAGGCCCCATCGGCGCAGTCATCTAAACCCGCCGGCGAGTTTCCCTGGCCCTGTCAGGATGCTGTACTGACGATTTTGACGACGTCGCCTTCTTCTAGCTCGTGGTCTTCGCTGATGCGTCGCTCGGCACGGGCGTCGACTGCGTGGAGATACCCCTCGCCGATATCCGAGTGCACGGCATACGCGAGGTCACTCGGTGTCGACCCCCGCGGAAGCAGATGTGCATCGGGGAGCATCCGCCCCTGTCCGTCCGTCCATTTCGTCTCGTTTTCGACCGGATAGGCCGTTATCTGGTCGAGCACGTCGTAGACACCGGTGTCGAGTGCTTCCTGCACACCGGTTCCGTCCCACGTCTGCATCACGTCTCGGATGCGTTCGAGTCCCTCTTGCTGGGTGCCGCTGATGTCGCCGGTAATCTCGAAGTCCGTGTCGCCGGGATTGTAGTCGATGACGCCGGCCTCGACGGCCCGTCGCAGTGCGAGTTCGCCGTCGGCCGTCGTCGGGATGACCGTCTCGGCGGCGTCGCGGAGGCGTTCGATGTTGCCCTCGGGTGCGATGTCGGCTTTGTTTGCGACGACGATGATGGGCTTGGTCTCCGCACGGATTTCGGCGGCGAGACGGCGGCGGTGGTCGAGTTCCCACTCGCGGGGGTCGTCTGGATAGTCCACACGCCGGAGGACGCGAGCCACGTCGAGTTCCGTTGCACCGATGCCGGTCAGCATCTCTGTCAGCGATTCGTCGATATCGAAATCGGGCGAGCGCGACTGGCGCTCGATAGATTCCCAGTTGCGGTCGATGATGCCCGCGAGCCACCTGTCCATCTCCGTCTCGATGAAATCGATATCCTCGACGGGGTCGTGTGTCCCAACGTCGACCGGCTGGCCTTCTTCGTCGGTGCCGCCCGATGCGTCGACGACGTGGAGAATCGCGTCGGCGTTAGTGAGTTCGTCCAGAAACTGATTGCCGAGTCCTCGGCCCTCGTGTGCGCCGGGGACGAGTCCGGCCACGTCGAGTAACTCGATTGGGACGTAGCGTATCCCGTCGTGGCAGTTGTCGTTGTCACAGCGTCGGTCGCGGTCGAGACACGGGCAGTCGGTCCGGACGTGGCTGACGCCCCGGTTTGCGTCAATCGTGGTAAACGGATAGTTCCCGACTTCGACATCTGCCATCGTGGCGGCAGTGTAGAACGTCGATTTGCCGGCGTTTGGCTTGCCGGCTAACGCGAGAGAGAGCATACCACGTTCTACCGCGTTCTGGGGCAAGCGTCTTTTGTTTGCGAGGCCGCGAGAAAATCAGTCGGCGTGTTCGGCTGTCTGTTCGTCGTCTGTCTCGTCTTCGCTGTCGTCCGTTTCTGTGGGTTCGTCTCCCTCCGGCGAGGTGTCGACCGATTCGACGACTGCGTCGTCGAGGACTGGCTCGTTGACCATCGTCATCTCCTCGCGGGCGCGAATCGCCCCCTCGATATCCGCCCGCTGGTGTATCTCGACGAAGTCACCGGAGACGTCTCCGCGGATGTCGGCGTCCGGGCCGATGCGAACCGTCCCGCTGCGGGTCGTGACGTTGCCGGTGACCTGTGTCTCCGAGCCAACGGTCACACCTTCTCTGGCTCGCAGGCTGCCAAATATCTCCGTGTCGCGTCCGACGACCAGCGACTGTGCACGGATGTTCCCGTGGAGTCGGCAGTCGTTGCCGATGCGCGCTGGCGTCGAGACGCGCCAGGAATCGTCGCTGACGCGGGCGCTGCGCGGGATTATCGCCGGTTCGTGTTCCCGGTCTTCATCCATCAACTTCGAGAGCATCTCCTCGGCGGCTTCCTCCTCTCCGATGCGGAGCAACTGGGAGAGATAGACGAACAGGAAGACAATCGTCGGCATCGGATTCCGGATGACAATCCAGCCGTTTGCCTCGAAGCCGTTCTCGATGTCGACATCGTCGCCGATGTCGAGGTCACCGGCGACTTTCAGTTCGCCGCTGACGTGGACGCGCTCGCCGAGGTAGGCGTCTTCACCGACGAGCACGTTGTCGGCCACGTCACACCACATATCGAGCCGGCAGTCGCTCTCTGCCTCGATATGTCCGCCGAAGGTAACTCGTTCGCCGGCCATGACGTTGTTGCCGCGAACCCCGAACTCCACGGTACTCTGGCCTCCCACGATAACGTCTCCCTCGGTTACCAGGTCGTGTTCCTCGACGTGTGTCTCGTCGGGAATGACGAGTTCGTCGAGGGGGTCTGAGCGAAACGACGGCACACCGTAACAAGCGCGTTCGACGCTCTTAAAGCCCGTTGCTGCGTCTGACGAGCGTCTGACGCACGCACGACACGCTCAACAGCAGACGCTCGTGCGCTCGGTGTCGCCCTCTCCATCGGCGTGCAGCTCCACACGCCTGGTACTGTCCTTGCGACCGTCGACGATACGAGCGGGATTGCCTGCGACGGTCACGCCGGCCGGGACGTCCTCTGTCACGACGGAGCCGGCACCAACTGTCGCGCCCTCGCCGATGGTGATATCGCCGATGAGCGTACTGTTCGCACCGAGTGTCACGCCGTCCTCGACTGTCGGGTGGCGCTTGACCGGGCGCGCGTCGTCGCCGCCGAGAGTGACGCCGTGGAACATGTGGACGTCGTCGCCGACCGTTGCTGTCTCGCCGATAACCGTGTTCATCCCGTGGTCGATGAAGACGCGTCGCCCCAGCGTTGCTGCCGGGTGTATCTCGACGCCTGTCAGGAAGCGAGTCACTTGCGAGAGTATCCGAGCAGTACGTGTGTAGCCGTTCTCCCACAGAGCGAACTCGATGTGGTGGGCCCAGACGGCGTGCAGGCCGGGGTAGGTGAGAATAGTTGTCGTACTGCGTGCGGCGGGGTCGTTCGAACGGGCTGTACTGATGTCCTCGCGGACGCGATTGAGTGTCCGTCGGAGCGAGTCGATTACGTTTGTGAGCATGGATTACTGGGGATCTGTTGCCTGCCGGGTGGTGCAAACGAACGGGGAGTCACACGACTGGGAGCCGTCTGACGGTAGAACGAGTCAACAGCAACACTGACCGGCCGCACGAAACGCACACGTGTCGGAGAACGACTCCACCACACCGCGTCGTTTCATGGCCATACAGTCCTTTTGACGGGAATGAGAATAAATCCTGTGGGACTTGTTACTACCACAGCGCCGGTGACTGCTGCTCACAAACTGATTTTCGCTCCCGGTATGGAGATGCTGACCTTTCAGCGACCGAAGTATTCATTGGATTCGGAACCCAGTTGCCACATACGAATCGATGACCCGCATTTCTACGACTGACCTCGTCACGGAACTCAACCAGGCAGACGCCGACTACCTCGAAGTGCTAAGCGAGGACTCGATGAGTGTCGAACTCGCCCGCTATCCCAACCCCGCACCGAAAACCCCACACAAGGAGGACGAACTCTACTTCATCATCTCCGGCTCTGGCATGGTTCACGTCGGCAGCGAGACGTATGGCGTCGAGGAAGGCGACGTGGTCTACGTCGAGCAAGGGTGCGAACACGACTTCTTCGATATCGACGAGGAGATTACAGCACTCGTCGTGTTTACCAATTCCGCGGAATCCGTTCTCGGTCAGAGTCCCTGATACGGACTGCTGTACGTCAGTACCGGACTGACCGCACGAAGGCGTGCGGTCATCCCAGAAAACAGTGACAGCAATCCGTATGAGAGCCCACCGTCTCAGCGTCGGACGTGGCTGCGCCTCTGGCGAGGGAGGCTGATACTGTTGGCTATCACTTCGTGAACGATTTTGGCACCCCGTTGTGCCAAATCTGTTCACGGACGTATAGCCGGGAGTATGTGTCTGGGAGGAATGGCCCTTTCAGTAGCTTTGTTCACCGGCTTCGATGGTCGTCTCCAGCCAGTTCTCTTCGGGTGGCAGGGGACAGGAGAAGGTCTCGCTGAAGGCACAGAACGGGGAATAGGCGAGGTTGAAATCGATGGTCACGTCCTCGCCGTCACTCAGTGCCCGGTCGGGTTCCAGTTCCATGTACCGGCCGTCTTTGTACGTCTGCTGACCGGTCGTCTTGTCTCTGAAGGGGACGAACACGCTCTCTGAGTCGTCCTGTGGCTGACGGTAGCCCTGGAGTTCGTAGGTCTCGCCGTCGATTTCGAAGGTGAAGGCGACCACTCGGTTGTACGGGACAGTCCGTCCGTCGCTCGTTTCCATCTGTATCTGCTCGGGGTCGTCGTAGACTGTCACCGTGGCCGTCACCCGATAGGTCTCGTCCGGCGGAAAGTAGTCGAGGCCGTCGAAGTCGTCACGTTCCTCCGGTGGAATCGGTGACTGGCGATGTTCTGCGAGAAACTGGTCTTTCTCGTCGCGGTTCTCCCGGAGCTGAGTTTCCCACTCGTCGCTCGTGTCTGTCATGCCTCCCGGTAGACTGCGCGTCCGTTTCAGTCCGGCGGCTCTGGGCAGACGGTGTGTTAGGACTCGGGAACTTCGATTCGCGCCAGCCGACACTCCTTGCCCTGCGTGAACTCGGCTCCAGAGCCACACTCCGGACAGCGGGCCGTGGGAACCGTCGTAGCGGTTCCCTCGAACGTGGGTGGCTCACCCTCCCATCCGCAGTCACACGACGCCTGTGCCTCGACAGTCTCGATGACGATGTCGGCCTCGGCGAGTGGCGTATCCGTCGCGACCGTCTCCAGACAGAACTGCAACTGGTCTGGATTGACGTGTGTCGCTGCACCCAGTTCCAGCGTCATCGTCTCGATTTCGCTGGCTCCGTTCTCGGCTGCGGTTTCGCGTGCGCGATTGAGAATCCCCTGGGCGACGCTGAGTTCGTGCACGACTAGTCGACCTCCACGTCGGTCGGTTCTCGTGCGTGAGTCGTCTCTCCCATCCGGTAGGGGCCAGATTCTCCGTCGACGGAGAGCGCGCCGTCCCGGATGTCGACACGACCCGCTGCGAGGAGTTCGATTGCCTGTGCCAGCGTCGGCCCGCCGCCGGCACGCATCATCCACTCGCGGTGGGCGTAGACGTACGCGTCGAAGGCGTCGTCGGCGTCCTGTGTGGTGGTTTCCCGGACGAGCGCGTCGTTGACCTCGAAGGGGCGGGAGACGACCAGCGGTGGGCCACCGTCGACGGCGTCGGTCACGACGTGAGCAGTCTCTCTCGTCCGTGTGCGTCCGTCGAGGAGTGCTTCCCGCACCGCGTGCAGACCGGGATACAGCGGCTCCCCGTCGCTGTCTCGCAGTGTGAGGTCGGCGTGGTGGACGCTAATCAATCCGGGCGCGAACCGGTCGAGTACCGGCCCGGTCAACACGAAGCGGTAGCCGGCACACGCGACCAGGTCGGGGTCGAACCCCGCGAGTGTCTCTGCAACGCGCTCGTCGTACTCGTGCCGTACCGTCATGTCCGTCAGGTCGGCCCCGCGGCGCTCGTAAAACGCCTCGATTGGGATTGTTTCGGTGGGCACACCCTCCGATTCGAGCAAACGAGTGGCCTCGCCGTCGGGGTGGCTCGCGACAGCGCCGACGACGTTGTAGGCCTCGCTGTCTGTTTCGAAGAGATGGGACGCGCGCGCACCGCTTTCTGAGACAAGCAGTGCCACGTCCAGTGGCGGCGAGGCGTCGACGGGAGCGGTCACGTTCCACTCACCGCCGGTGTGAACGGCTCGCTTTTATTACGTCCAAGGGGGTACCGGTTCGCATGGAACACATAGAGACACGCGTCGAAGACGGCGTTGGCTGGCTCACCATCGACCGCCCCGACCGGTTCAACGCGATGCACGTCGCGATGGCCCAGGAGTTCCGCGAGGCTGGTCTGCAACTGGCCCGCGACGACGACGTCGACTGTGCCGTCATCGAAGCAACGGGAAAGGCATTCTGTAGCGGCGTCGACCTCGGATACGTCTACGAGGAGGGCAACGAGGACGACCTCTCGTATCTGTTGCCCGACGAGGAAGAGGCCACTGAGGTCGAGGAGTACGGACAGACGTTCAAACAGTGTCTGGAGTACATCCACAGCACCATCGTCGAGATTAGACAGGCAGACCGACCCTTCATCGCGGCCGTCGACGGCGTCGCCGCTGCTGGCGGCTTCGGCATCGCGATGTCCTCTGACCTCGTCTATGCGTCGACGGACGCCGCCTTCGAGTGGGCGTATCACGACACGGGACTGACGGGTGCGGAATCGTCGACGTTTTTCCTGCCGCGGCTGGTCGGCTTCCGGACGGCGATGGAGTTGATGTTGCGCTCGCCCCGTCTCGAACCGGCCGAAGCAAAACGCCTGGGGCTGATCAACGACGTCATCGACGCCGACGAGTTCGGCCAGGAAATCGAGGAAATCGCCAGCGATATCGCCGAGGGGCCGACCGAAGCCTACGGCGTCGCCAAGGGGCTCATCAACCAGTCCGCAGATATGGATCGGCTCAACCGCCACCTCAACGACGAACGCGACAGTCTCACGCGCATCGCCGATGGGCGCGACTTCGAGGAAGGGCTGGAAGCCTTCTTCGAGAAGCGTGACCCCGAGTTCGAGTGAGTCACGGGCGGTTCGCTCGTTCCCGACGCCGGTCGATGGAGACTGCTGATTGTGTACGTGAGCGACAGACATATCAGCAGATTCGCGGGACGGCTTCCCGACTCGGTTCGCGCATGTATCGGTTCCCGATGCCGGTATCCAGCAACACGCGACCCTGGTACTCCTCGGTCACCTTGCCGATTGCGGCGGCATTTCTCCCTTTCGGGTGGTCTCGCAGCGTCGCCAGCACGTCCTCGGCGGCGGTGGGCGCAACGGCGAGGATTGCAACGCCCTCGTTTGCAATCTGGTAGGGATCCAGTCCCAGCAGTTCGCTCGCACCACCGATGTCGGCGGTGACCGGGACGCGGTCGTCTTTGATTTCGATGCCCACGTCTGCCTTGCGTGCCATCTCGTTGAGCGAGCCGGCAAGTCCGGTTCGAGTCGGGTCTTTCATCGCTTTCACGCTCTCCCCGACAGTCGAGAGCACTGTCCCGAGCATATCGTTCAACGGTTGAACGTCCGACTCCAGTTCCGCCTCGAAGTCGATACCCTCCCGCTCTGCCAGCAAGGAGATGCCGTGCTGGCCGATGGTACCGGTGACGATGATGACGTCGTCGGGTGAGAGGCCGTCGTCGGGTGTCACGTGCTCTGCGACGCCGACACCGGTGGTGTTGACGACCACGCCGTCGAGTTCGCCGTTGCCCATCACCTTTGTGTCGCCCGAGACGACGTGTGCGTCTGCCTCCTCGGCGGTTGCTGCCATCGAGTCGGCAATCGCTTCGAGTTTGCTCGTCGGGTAGTTCGCCTCGACGATGACCGCGCTCGTCAGTCCGCGAACCTCGGTTGCACCCATCACCGCGAGGTCGTTGACCGTTCCCGAGACGGCGAGACGACCGATGTTACCGCCCGGAAAAAACGGCGGCTGGATGACGTGGCTGTCGGTCGTCACGACGAGGTTCTTCTCGCCGACCGGAAGCACGGCACCGTCGTCCCAGTCACTCAGTCCGATAAGTGCGTCCTCCGGGTCGCTGAAATTCGCCGCGAGCGTCTCGGAGACGAGATCGCGCGTCGCTTTGCCGCCGGCACCGTGTGTGAGGGTAACCCGGTCGTCGTCGCTCTCCCCTCGCCCGTCGGCGTCACTCATAGATCCGGACGGCCCCCGTACTCGTGCCAGATTTTGCAGGTTCCCTCGCTGGAGACCATGCAGGCACCGACCGGATCCTCCGGCGTACACTCCTCGCCGAAGAGTGCGCAGTCAGTTGGGTCGGCCGTCCCGGCCATGATATCACCACAGAGACAGTCCTGCAGGAGGCCGGAACCGCTCTGCTCGCGGAGGTAGGTCGTGTCGACGTCGAATTGCTCGCGAGCGTCCACGTCGGCGTACTCGTCTCTGAGCACGAGATTTGCGTTTGGAATGTGTGCGATGCCGCGCCACTCGCCACCGACTGCCTCGAAGACGTCCCACAGTTGGCTCTTGGCAACCGTGTTCCCCTCCTGGGTAACGCATCGGGGGTAGGCGTTCTCGACGGTCTCTTCGTCGTCCCGAATCAGTTCGGCCAGTTTGACGAGTCCAGCGAGCACGTCGAGTGGTTCGAAGCCACCGACGACGACCGGCAGGCCGTGGCGGTCGACCAGCCCTTCGAAGATACCAGCGCCGGTGATGATTGCTGCGTTGCCGGCCGCCAGGTAGCCGTCTATCTCGGTGTCTGGCATCTCGGCGACAATCTCCATTGCTGGCGGGATGTACTTGTGCGCCGACAGCACAGAGAAGTTCTCCGGCGGGTCGTTCTTGATTGCGGAGGCTGTCGGTGCTGCCGTCGTCTCGAAGCCCGTCGCGAAAAAGACCACCTCGTCGTCGAGTTCCTCGGCCAGTTCGACTGCGTCCTGAGCACCGTAGATGACCCGCACGTCTGCTCCCTCCGAACGTGCGTCGTCGAGTGACTTGGCCGACCCCGACACCTTGAGCATATCGCCGTAGGTGGCGATGGTCACGCCGTCCTCTGCGAGTGCGACCGCCTCGTCCACCTCGGGCATATTCGTCACACAGACCGGACAGCCCGGCCCCATAATCAGGTTGATCGTGTCCGGCAGGAGACTCCGCAGTCCGTATTTTGCAATCGACTGCTCGTGGCTGCCACAGACGTGCATAATCGTCGCCGGCGGATCCTCCAGTGAGTCGCCGATTTCCTCTAATTTGTCCGCCAGCGCCTCTGCCTTCTCCGGGTCGCGAAACTGCAGTTCGTCGTCGGTGCCGCCGGTCGTCCCCGTGGCCCCGCCGAACTCCGGGACGGAAGGTTCGCGTTCAGACATCGATATCCAGTTCGTCGAGCAGGTCTTCGTCCTCTTCGTCCTCGGACTCCTGTGTGCCTGCCTGTGGCGTCTGATTGTTGGCTTCGAGTTCGTCGACCATGTCGTCGGCCATCATATCCTCGGACGTCGCATCGAGCATCGTCTCGAACAACTCCAGCGTCTCCTCGACCTCTTCTTCGGGAATCTTGCGGATGGCGAATCCGACGTGGTTGAGGATGTAATCACCGGGTTCGACGTCTTCGCCGGCGATATCCAGCCGAACTCGTCGTTCGACGCCCCAGAAGTCGGCAATCGCTTCCATCCCGTCGATTTCCTTTATCTCACCGGGGACTCCGAGGCACATCAGTTCTCACCTCCGACGCTGACCGTCTGGACGCCCGATTCCAGTCCGTCTGGAATCGCTTCGTTTCGAATCTGTTCCTCGCAATCGTTGTCATACCTGTGTGTGTTCATAGATACTCTGTTCGTGTCGGGGCCGGTCGCACCCATGCGGCCCGCGACTGAGTCGCTGTCAGTTTGCAGTTCGGCCATCGGTACGTCCCTGTCGACTTGCCGTCAGAGACCACAGCGGAACGTCGCTCACTGCGGCCAGACCGCACAGCCACTCGTTGGACAGGGGAGTCGCTGGGGGAGCCACGTTTGGCCGTGTGGTTCATATCCGGTAGGTCGTGGGGCCGTAATGTATCAACCACAATCACTCTGTCGGCGTGGCCTGTCCACCCGGTAATTGCTCATTACTCGCCGTCCTCCTCGCTGACCTGCCAGGGGTCGTTTGCCAGGAGTCGCTCCGGCCGGAGTTTGCCACGAACTTTGTGGCCGTTCTGCTCGTGTTCCTCTACCTCGTCCTCTTCGAGTTCGGTCTCACAGTCGTTGCAGTACCATCTGGATTTCATTGTCCGATCACCGCTCTGTCGTGTCGTTCGTCCTGTCGCGGTTCTTCGAGTGCGTCGAGGTCGACGCCTTCGAGCAGTTCGTTCTCGCCGGGAAGGTACTCTGCGATTGCGCCGATGACGGCAGGGAGACTCTCCCTGACGGGGTCGGTCAGTCCCAGTCCCACGTCGGTGTCTTCGGGTTCGATACCGAGCACCAGTACGTCGTCCGGGATGTCGTAGGCGTCACTGCCTGCCCGGAGTGCCTCGCTAAAGGAGAAGTCGTGCATCAACACGTCCGGCGGTTCGCCCTCGAACGTTCCGTTGGTGACGTGGTACCGATGGAGCGCACCCGGCGGTGAGTCCCCATCCGAGACGGCGTCGACGACGACGCCCTGCTCGGCGTTGCTGAGTGCTTCCAGTGCGAGAAACGCCGTCGTCCCGGCGTGTGTCGCCTCGACACCGTCGGGCAGTCCGCTCTCGAAGAGTGCGTCGACGACGCATTTGCCCACGCCGTCGTCGCTCATGATGGGGTTGCCGACGCCCACGATGGCGACCTCCAGATTCTCAGTCATCGTCTCCTCCACCGTCCGGACGTTCGGCCGCTCTCCCACCGTCTGTCGCCGCTGGCTGACCGTCCTCGGACTCCTCGCTGTTGACGACCCGTGCTTCGACATCTCCCCAGACCATCGAGCGGAGGATGTCCCAGTTGCTCGGCAGCACGGCGAAGTAGATGTGGAAGAAGACCATCGTCACAGTGATAAACGCCAGGAAGAGGTGAATCTGTTTCAGCAACTCGAAGGACATGAAGGCGGTGAGGAAGCCGAGTGCGTCAATCCACCACGTCGTCTCCGGCGTTATCAGGCGGTACATCGCGAAGCCAGTCAGCGCGAGGAGTCCGATGAACACCGCCATCCACCAGAAGAACGTCTTCTGCATCGGGTGGTGGACGAGCCAGTCGCCTTCCTCCTCGTCGTACGCGCGTCGTGCGTCGTGATAGTACGGCAGGTACTTGCGGAGGCCGACGAAGGCCGCTCCGATGGAGATACCGGCCTGAATGTCGGGCATCTCCAGGAACTGCCCGTGGTCGTCGACGACAACGTAGTAGTACGGGAAGATGAGGAAGGTGACAGCCAGCGTGAGGATGCCGGCCCACATATGGATGCCGAAGGCCACGAAGTAGCCACCCCAGATATCCGAGGCGAGCGACTCCAGGACGGCGTACTCGCCCAGCCAGATTGCGAACCCAGTCCACGCGAGCAGGACGAACAGAACGACCTGCATCCAGTGGCTGACGCGATTGCCCAGCGAATGTCGCTCGACCGTCTTGCGTTCGCTGTCGGGCAGTTGCTCGATGCGCTCGTCGGTCTCGCTGAGGTCCGAGGTAGCCGTCTGCAGCAACCGCTTGCCCCGGCCGACGATGCCGGTGGTGCCCCCGTCGGTAACGGGTTCGTTCTCGTCAGTCTTCTCCGGCATCGCTCATCCCTCCGGGCGTAATCGGTTCGACGACCGTCTCGTACTCACCTTCTGGACTCTGGACGTGGACGCCACAGGCGAGACACGGGTCGAACGACCGAACTGTCCGCATTACGTTGATCGGGTTCTGCGGGTTCTCGACGGCCATCCCCTCGACTGCTTCCTCGAAGATGCTGGGCTGGTCGGCCTCGTCGCGTGGACCGATGTTCCACAGCGTCGGCGTGATAATCTGGTACCGTTCGACCTCACCGTCCTCGATGTCGACCCAGTGTGAGAGAGCGCCCCGCGAGGGTGCCCACAGTCCGAAACCGCTGCCACTGAAGTCGTCGGTCCACTCGGCCTGGAAGCTTCCGTTGGGGTCGATTGCATCCAGCCACTCGGAGAGTTTGTCACGGATGAACAGTGCTTCCTGTGCCCGTGCGATGAGACGATTGAGCGTATTGCTCTCCTGGGCACCGCCACCGAGCGTTGCCCGCAAATCGAAGGGGTCGAGATCCGCCGAAATCATCCGTGCCAGCGGCCCGACCTCCATCGTCTGTTCGTTGAACCGGGGTGCTTTCCCCCAGGAGTAGGCGTCTTCCTTCTGTGGTTCCGGCTCGGGTGGTTTCGCGTCCTTTGGACTCCCGCCCGAATCGTCGGTGTACCGCGCGTAGGTGGTGTCCTCGGTGATGGCGTCGGCGATTTCCTCGCGACTCGGTCGCTGGAGTTCGCCGTCGATGTAGATTCCCCGCGGAATCACGCGACCCTCGTCCTCTGTCCCGTGGAAGGCTCCATTCGAGTAGAACCGGCCGGGGCCCTCGCCGAACTCGTCTGCTCCGGCTTCCTTGGCCGTCACGAGCAGACTGACGATGTCGTGGAGTCCCTGTGCGTAGTCGGCCTCGATGGTGCCATTTTGCACGTCCTCGATAACGTCGGGCACTGCTTCGGTCGGGCCGAGCCACTGGTTGACTTCCTGCAGAATCGACTGTATCTCACCGATGGTGGCGGCGTCGGGATTTGCCGTCGTGCCACCTGGCGTGTACGTGAGCGGATGGGGTGCACGTCCACCGAACTCGGTGAACGCCTGGAGCACTTTCCGTTGGTGGGTGAGTGCGTCCTGGTAGCCCGCTCCTTCGACGGGGTTGAACCGTTCCAGTCCGGTGTCTGCGACCTGGTCGGAGTAGTCGGGCCCGGCCAGCGTGAACAGGTGGACGGCGTGGTTCCAGAGATAGTACAGCCCTTCCATCACGTCACGCGCGAGGTTGGCGTCGCGTGGGACGCCGTCGAAGACGCCAGCACGCTTTGCGGCGTCTTCGATTGCCAGAATCGAACACATCCGGTGACAGGTGAAACAGACGCCACAGACCATCTGACAGAAGTGTGGCGCGTCAGAGGGCGGCCGACCGAGGGTGATAATCTCCATGCCACGGAACATATCCATGTGGCTTTTGGCCTCGGTGACGACGCCGTCCTCGACCTGGAGCGTCGTGGAGTGGTGCCCTTCGATACGTGTCGTCGGGTCGATTTCGATTTCCGGCATTACTGCTCACCCCCGTCGGTCGCCTTCTCTTCGTCCGGTGAGCCATCGCTGGTCAACTCCTCGGCGGCCTCCTCCGGACTCCCGTAACCCATCGCTTTGCGGACGGCGTGTGCACCGACGCCGGCGACGGTGCCAGCGACCGCAATCATCCCGGCAGTCTCTGCGTCGACAGCGAACACGCTCTGTTCTTCGATGGGGTCGTAAAACGGTGTGAACCGGTCCCAGAAGGCCGGTTCCATACAGCCGATACAGGGTGCACCCACGTCGCGACAGACGCTGGTGCCGCCGTTCCAGAGTCGCTTCGAGTCGTCACAGTACGTGTAGGGGCCGGCACAGCCGACCTTGTAGAGACAGCCGTCGTCGCCGGGGTGTTCGGCGAACTCGCCGCGGTCGAACTCTCCGCGGAGCGAACACTGGTCGTGGACGTTCGGTTCGTAGAACGCCAACGGTCGATTCTTGTCGTCCAGTTCCGGCGTGTGTCCGTTGAGTATCGTCGCAAGCGTCAACAGGATATAATCAGGCTGAGGTGGACAGCCACCGATGTTGACGACAGGGAGACCCGAGCCGGCGGTAAAGTCTGGGCCGAGCACACCGTCCCGGCCGTTGCCCTCGTACTGCAGACCCTTCGCACCGGTGACGTTCTTGGGACCACCGTTGGGCTGTTTCTTGTTCTCCGCGGCCGGCCAACCGCCGAACGACGCACAGTTGCCGACTGCGATGACATATTCAGCGTTCGGTGCCAGTTGCCGCACCCAGTCGACGACCGGTTTGGGGTTGCCCTCGTCGTCGAGGCCGACCGTTGCGGCCTCTACCATCTGGGTTGGAATCGACCCCTCGACGATCAGAATGTCCGGATCCTTGCTCATCGACTCGATTGCGTCGTCTCCCCACTCGGTCATCAGCGTCGGGTGGAAGGTCACGTCGAGTCTAAATTCGCTGAGCGTCCCCTCCAGACTGGGGTACTCACCTTGCAACATCGAAATCGTACAGCCAGAACAACACTGTCCCTGTAACCAGACAACCTCTTTCGAGCCGTCTGTTGCCTGCCCGAGTGCTGATGCGATTTCTGTTGTGTGGTCCGATACGACTGCGCCGGTCGCCATCGTCCCGGCCAGCTTGAGGAAATTTCGCCGGGTTGCCGACCCCATGGAATCTGATTGGGACTGACCCATATTCAGTACAATAAATCAATATAATGTATAAACACAACACCTAGCTTCCGCTTATCGAACCTTCTGTAATAAATGTCCTCAACATCACGGATTATCATCCAAGGCAACTCTCCAATCAAAATCGTGTGACTCGTTCTGACCGATTATCTGGTCGCTCAGAACCCGCTAACATGGTGGCCAAACTATCGGTATCGATTCTCTTTGGTGACCAAAACTGCCAGACGAAACCGGTCTGTCCGGTATTTCGCTTTGGCTCGCTTTGGCGAAACGGCGGGTACGGACTCTCTTTCGTGGCTACTGACACGATTGGGGGTCTGCGCCGTCGCTGTTGTTTCACCTGATTCGAGGCGGAGGCCCCCACAGAAGCGCTGGACTAA
>CAZFOF010000011.1:0-19855 GCA_964520265.1 uncultured Halobacteriales archaeon
GCTGTGTGAACACAACAAAGCACCGCGGTCGACGTTTTCCGACCACACCAACGAGGTCCACGGACTGGAACTCAACGAGCACGTCTGGGAACTGGTCGACGACGCTGGCGCGGACGCGAGCAGTTACGAGGAAGTCTTCGCAGACATCGCCGAGACGCTCGCAACCGGCGAGTTCTCCGACTGGGAAAACGGCGGCTTCCTGAACCACTGTGGCGAGTACATGCTCGACTGGCTGGACTGCCTCGACGTGCTCGAAGCGTCGGCACCATCCGAGACAGCTGTTGCCACACCCGGGGACGACTAGAAAGACATAAATAATTTAGGCAAACCTAAAATTACAACAATGACTGATACTTCTCACACGGACGACGGACGCGACACTCCTTCGACAGGACGGGTGGTGACACGGCGACAGATACTTGCGGCGACTGGCGCGACCAGTGCGACCGCGCTTGCAGGCTGTTCCGGGTTTTTGGGTGATGACGACGGTGATGACGGGGACGACGGTGGCGTCGAAAACAATAGTACCGACGGCGGGAGCGGCACGATTCGGGACTTCTCCCTTGCCGACTTCCGCGGTTCTGGCCCGCTCGTCGAGGCACGCGACCAGCCCGCGGGCACCTCCATTGCGGAGTTACCCAATCTCTCGGGGAACCTGAACTTCTATCTCGGCGGCGGCGAGGGTGGTCTGTATCTCGACCTCATCAACCTTTTCTCGGAGATTTATCCGGATTTCAGCTTCGAGCGGACGCTCGATTCCTCCCGGTCGCTTGCGAACAAACTCGGCCAGGAGGCCCAGGCCGGCGTGAGTCCGGCTGACGTGTTCATCTCCGTCGACGCTGGGTCGCTCGGACAGGTCGCAAACTCCGGTGGCACCGTTCCTCTGTCCTCGGACGTGACCAGCGAGGTTCCCGACAGTCTCCGGACAGACCAGTGGGTCGGGATTGCGGGACGCGCGCGAGCAGTGCCGTTCAACGCCGACGAACTCTCCCGAAGCGACATTCCGGACACCGTCCAGGACTTCCCGGAGACGGCGGCCCTTGCCGACGGGATGGGCTGGGCACCGACCTACAGTGCCTTCCAGTCGTTCGTGACGGCCATGCGACTCACTCGCGGCGAAGATACAACCCGTCAGTGGCTGCAATCGATGCAAGACCACGGCATCCAGGCGTTCGACAACGAGTTCCGCATCTCGAACGAGGTGGCAAACGGCGCGTTGAGCGCAGGCTTTGCCAACCACTACTACGCGTTGCGCGTGCGCAATCAACGGCAGGACGCCCCGGTCGAACTCGCATTTACCAGCGGTGATGCCGGCGCGCTCATCAACGTCTCCGGTGCCCAGATTATCAACGGCACCGACAAGGAGGAACTGGCACAGAACTTCATCCGCCATCTGCTCTCTGCCGAAGCGCAGGAGTTTTTCGCTACGCGGACATTCGCCTATCCAACGGTCGCCGATATCAAACCCGTTGGGGGACTTCCGACCATCGACGAGCTGAATCCGCCGGATGTCGACCTCTCGAAGCTCTCGGAGACGGGGCCGACACTGTCGCTACTCGACGACGTCGGAATGCTGTAGCACACATAGAGGATGGATACACCCGAACCGACGACACACAGGCGCTGGCGGTCGCTGTGGCAGTGGCTACGTGAGGCTTTGCCGACCACGTTGACGGGTGTGTCTGTTCTCATCGCGTTGCTTTTGCTCTCGCCGGTCGCGTGGGTCGTTCTCCAGGCACTCACCGTCGGGCAAGACCGCGCGCTGGAGTTGCTGCTCGATGCGGATACATTTCGGATTACACTGAACTCTCTCGTGCTGGTCGCCACAGTGACGACCGCATCCATCTTTGTCGGTGTACCGCTTGCTTTCCTGACGGTACAGACCGACCTCCCGTTTCGGCGGTTCTGGACGATTACCGCCGCCCTCCCGCTGGTCATCCCGAGTTACATCGGTGCCTTTGCCTTCGTCTCGGCGTTTGGCCCGAGGGGCGTTCTCCAGGGTATTCTCGCACCGCTTGGCGTACAACAACTCCCGGACATCTACGGACTCGTCGGTTCTGCACTGGTGTTGACGCTGTTTACGTACCCCTACGTCTATCTGACGACCCGCGCCTCGCTTTTGTCCTTCGACGGCAGCGTCGTCGAGGCAGCCCGAACACTCAATCACAGTCGCTGGCAAGCGTTCCGCCGCGTCACACTTCCGCAAATCAAACCGGGTATCGCCGCGGGGTCGCTGCTGGTCGCACTGTACACGCTCTCTGATTTCGGCACGCCCCAGATTATGCGCTACGACGTGTTCACGCGGATGATCTACGTCTGGTACAACAACTTCTTCCTGGGGCGGGCTGCCCTGTTCTCACTGCTGTTGCTGGCGCTGACCGTCGGTATCCTCGCCTGGGAGTCCCGTATCAACGCCAGTCGCGAGGGTGCACACGTTAGCGCAGGTTCCCGCCGACCGGGTCGGCTCTCGCTTGGACGCTGGAAGTGGCCCGCCGTCGGCTTCTGTGCACTGATCGCGTTCCTCGGATTGGCTGTCCCGCTTGGCGTTCTCGTCATGTGGCTGTTTCGGCCCTCGCCTGCCTATGCTCAGGGTGGACTCACGTTCCAGATGTCGTATGCGATTAACTCCATCGGCGTGGCCGGAGCAGCGGCGCTCGGGTCTGTGTTGCTCGCGCTCCCGATTGCGTACCTCTCCGCGCGTAGCGATGGCTGGTTTAGCTCGCTCCCCGAGCGAGCAACCTACGTCGGGTACGCGATGCCCGGTGTCGTACTCGGGTTGGCGCTTATCTTCCTCGGGCTGAAATACGTCAACGTCCTCTATCAGACGGTTGCACTGCTCGTGTTTGCGTACGTCGTCCGGTTCATTCCGCAGGCTGTCGGTGCCGTCGAGTCATCAATCCTTCAGGTCGACCCCAAACACGGTGAAGCGGCTCGGTCGATGGGTGATTCGGCGCTGCGGTCGTTCCGGCGTGTGACACTGCCACAGATTTCCCCCGGTGTCATCGCCGGCGGAGCCCTGGTCTTTCTGACGACGATGAAAGAACTCCCGGCGACACTGCTGTTGCGCCCGCTGGGATTCGAAACATTCGTTACTTACATCTGGCAAGTACAAGAACAGGGTTACTACGGGCAGGCCGCCGTCCCGGCGCTGGTACTCGTCGGCGTCTCAGCCCTCTCGATGGTAATCATCCTCAAAGGCGACAGATACGATGTCACGTAACAAACCCCGTCCGCCCGCCGAGCCCGTGAGTGCACGCACGGAAGACACACCGACAGCCGCCGAGACCGTGCTAGAACTCGACGACGTCACACGCGAGTTCGGCGAGGAGACTGCTATCGAAGACCTCTCGCTGTCCGTTCAGGACGGCGAACTCCTGACGCTGCTCGGGCCGTCGGGCTGTGGGAAGACGACGACACTTCGTCTCATCGCCGGCCTCGACAAACCAACGTCCGGGACGATTCACATCGCCGGCAGCGACGTTGCTTCCAACACCGACTTCGTCCCTCCGGAAGACCGCGACGTCGGCCTCGTTTTCCAGAACTTCGCGCTATTTCCACACCTTTCTGTCGAGGAGAACATCGCCTTTGGCATCGACGACTGGTCGAAAGCCGAACGCGAGGAGCGGGTCACGAACCTCCTCGAACTCGTCGGCCTGGAGTCCCACCGCGAGAAGATGCCGACTCAGCTCTCGGGTGGCCAGCAACAGCGGGTCGCACTCGCGCGCTCGCTGGCACCAGAGCCGGACGTGCTGTTGCTCGACGAGCCGTTTTCGAATCTCGATGTGCGCCTCCGCGTCGAGATGCGTGAGGAAGTCCGGCGCATCCTGAAAGAGACCGGCGTCACGGCCATCTCGGTCACACACGACCAGGAAGAGGCACTTTCGATTAGTGACCGCGTCGCAATCGTCAACGACGGGCAGATCGAACAGATTGGCAAACCCGAAGTCGTCTTCGAGAACCCCGAATCCCGCTTTGTCGCGAGTTTCCTCGGACGAGCCAGTTTCATCACCGGCCGTGTCCGGGGCGATATCGTCGAGACGGAACTCGGGACGTTCTCGACGGAGCAAATCAACGGACCTGTCGCCGCCTACGACGGCGCACAAATCGACGTACTCGTGCGTCCCGACGACCTCCAGGCATCGTCGGCAGAGTCCTCTACCGCCGACGGACACGTTGTCCACCGCCAGTACAACGGCCCCAACTTCGTCTATCGTATCGAACTGGACTCCGGCGGTGTCGTCAGGTGTCTTCACAACCACGTCGAGACCTTCGAACACGGGCAGCCGGTCACGGTAGACATCGTCGCCGACCACCCGCTTGCGTGGTACCCAACCGAGTGAGATGCACGCTGTCCGCGATACCGTCTCCAGGACAGTAACACCGCGCAGAGCAGCGGCATTTCTGGCGGTTCTGGCCGCACTCGTCGCCGCTGTGGTCGCCGAGAGTGTCTTTCCGCACCTGAGCCTGAACCACGACGAAGGGGTGTATCTCCAGCAAGCAGCACTGCTGCTGGAGGGGCAACTCCGCCTGCATCCGCCGGTCGCCGAGTCCTTTCGACCGTGGTTTTTCGTCACCGGTGAGGAAGGACTCTATCCGAAGTATACGCCCGTCACGGCTGGTATCTTTGCGCTGGGTGGGCTGTTCGGGTCGTATGTACTCGCGCTTTCGGCAGTCGCAAGCGCGAGCATCGCGCTGGTCTACGGCGTCGTTGCGGAACTGTTCGACCGCTGGAGCGGTGTCGTGGCTGGTGGACTCGTCCTCGCAGCGCCGCTTTTCGTCGTCGAGTCTGCGGTCTTTCTCTCCTACGTGCCGACGTTCTGTCTCAATCTCTGCTTTGCGTGGGCGTACCTGCGTGCCGACAGAACCGGAGACAGACGTTTCAGCGCACTCGCCGGCGCTGCCGTTGGACTTGCCTTCTTCTCGCGGCCCTACACGGCTGTCCTGTTCGCCTTGCCCTTCATTGTCCACGCACTCTGGACGCTTCGGGGACTCGACCGCGAGCGATTCCTCCGACTGGGAGTGACCGCGGCGCTCGGCCTCGTCGGCGTCGGAGTGACCCTTACCTACAACCTCGTCGTGACCGGCGACCCCACTGTCTTCCCCTATCAGGCGTTTGCACCGCTCGACGGACTCGGTTTCGGCCGCCGACGGATTCTCGCCTACGAGCGCGTCTACGACGTGGAACTGGCACTACGCGCGAACGCGCGCGTCCTCTGGGCGTACGTCACGGAATGGAGTGTCGCCGCACCCTTTGGCGTCCTGCTGGCGGCTGCTGGTCTCACCGGCACGCTCACGAAGACGCGACGCAGCGCCCGCCGACTCACTGTTGCCGGGCTGTTCGTGACGATTCCACTCGGGAACGTCTACTTCTGGGGGAATCTGAACATCCTCGGAAACCTCTCTGACCCGACGGAGGGGCTCATCACGGTGCTTGGTCCGTACTACCACACCGGGTTGTTGTTGCCGACTGCCGCCTTCGGGGCCGTCGCGTTGATGGCCGCTGTGCGGCGTCTGCGAGGGGCGTTCACAGAGACGACCGGTGCCACCTCGTATGCGCTTGCGGTGGTCGTCCTGGTGGCGACGCTGGGCGCTGGAGTTGCGACAGTCGGTGCCGTCGACGACCCACTCGAGAGAAACGCCGATATCACCCGGACGTACGACCAGGCCTACGAGCCATTCGACCGGTCGTTCGACGACGCGCTGGTCTACCTGCCGACGCCGTACGGCGACTGGCTGAACCATCCCTTCCAGCGGCTCCGGAACGACCCCGGATACGACGGGAGCGTGGTCTATGCGCTTCAGCACCGGCAGTTTGCGGTGTCCGATACCTTCCCCGACCGGACGCTGTATCGGTACGTCTACCGCGGCCGGTGGACGCCACAGATGAACCGGGCGGTCGAACCGCATCTCCAGCCAATCGAGGCAAAGCAGGGCAGCGCGCTCACACTCACGACGACCGTCGGCTTGCCATCCTACGCGGAAGGGCTGGAAGTCCGCCTCTCCACTGGTGAGAACGGGTCGAGCACGGGCGCGAGCGCGCAGGCAGGCAATCTCACGGTCGAGACAAGAATGGCAAATGGAACCGTCACGGCGACCTCTCCTGCCTTCGGTGATGCCGTCTCGACACCACTGGAGGCCGACGAACCGGTGAAACTGACAGTCTTCGTCGACTACGGGACACTCGGCAGTTTCGAGTACGTCGTCCGTCTGCCGGTCGACCGTCAGGGTGACACGTACCGCGCGCTGACCCCGCGCCTGGAGGTGTGTCGCTCACCGCGTCTCTGTGGCGGCGAAGCAGCCTACGTGCCTGGGACACACCGAGAGGGCATCCGAATGAACGCGACACTTCAGACACCATGACTGAGTACGAACTGACGCGCCGTGACGCGCTCGCTGCGTTGACCGCCGCCGGCATCGGTGTCGCCAGCGGTGGATTCACCTGGGCGCAACTCTCCGAAGACGAAACAGAACCCGAGACGGTGTCACTATCTGCCAACGACCGGCGCACACTCGACCGTCTCGCGACGACCATCTATCCCAGCACCGTCTCCGGCATCCCCGAGTTCGTCGAAACCTACGTCGTCGGGCGACTGGACGACCACCCTGGCAGGGAAGCCGAGATGGTTGCCGCCATCGAGACAGTCGATTCCTACGCCAGAGAGTGGTACGACCAGCCGTTTCGCGAACTCGACACCACCCAACGCGAAGATACGCTCGACCGCATGGGACTGGACGTGGCCGAGGCCGACCCGGACGGCCACTCCGCCCAGCGGGTTCGGTTCTATCTCGTCAACGAACTCCTGTTCGCGTTGTACAGTTCGCCCACCGGCGCTCGGCTGGTGGGTCTGGAGAACCCACAGGGACACCCCGGCGGGACGACGAGTTATCGCCAGGGCCCAGAGTAGCCATTCTCGGTGGTCATCGAATCCGCTCTTCGAGACAGACACGGAGAATCGAGTAGGCGATTTCCGCGCCGCCTTTGATGGGGTCGAGTTTCGTCTCTCCTTTGCGCTCTCTGTAGGCAATCGGGAGTTCCTGAACGTCGTACTCGCGCATGACCGGACGAATCAGCAACTCCGCGGAGAGGCCAGTGTTTTCCGTCCAGTCGATTTTCTCGATGACTTCTTTCCTGTAGGCTCGCATCCCGGTCGTCGTGTCGTGTACCCGACGGTTCATCAGTACGCTCGCCAGCAACGCAAAGACACGGTTGCCAAAGCGGTTCATCTCTGGCATCGTCTCCGCGCCATGGTAGAGGCGGTCACCGCTGACCACGTCACGACCCTCGTTGATCGCCTCCAGAAACTCCGGCAGTTGCTCCATCGGATAGGTGTCATCACAGTCTGTCGTGACGACGACGGGTCGTGACGCCGATAGCAGTGCTTCCCGGACTGCGACACCGTAGCCCTGTGGCTCCTGTTCGATGACGCGTGCGCCCAGTTCGCGTGCGATTTCCGGCGTCCGGTCGCTCGACCCGTCGACACAGACAATTTCCGCACGCCCGTCGGTCACGTCCTGAATGTCCGTGATGACTGTCTCGATGGCTGCTTCCTCGTTGTAGGTGCCCATCACGACCGATAGGTCGTCGAATGTGTACTCCGCTGTCTCCGCCGTCGACGCTGCAGTTGCCATTGGAGACTCTCGCTGCTCACCAAACTTGAATTTTTAGGTTTGCCAAAAGCGGAGGAGTTACCGCCGCTCGTCGATGGCAGTTCGGAGTGCACTCACGCGGTTCTCCACCCAGGTTGGGAACGCCTTCGCAACGTGTCCACCGATGGCGAGCCTGAGTGTGCCCAGGAGGCCGCCGGGCACGAACAGGATGAACAGGACGAAGACGATACCGATGTACAGCGACGGGTGGCCGACAATCCAGATGTCGACGATTTCCTCGACACTCGTTCCTGGCAGAGTGGTGTTCAACAGCCAGGTCAGATTGTCCGCGAGGAACTGCCTGATACCGTTGTTGCCCTTGCCGCCAGCGATTTCACGGAGATTGAAGTCGAAGAGGTAGCCGAAGAACGGCCCTGCGAGCGTACCGATACCGCCGATGAGCGTCGCGACGAGTGCCTCACCCGCCCGCTCGATGACGCCGAAATCTCTTGCGGGTTCGCCCTGTTGCTGACTCACGGCGAACAACGCACCGGCGATGCCGGCGAAGAAGGCACTGATGCCGAACGCACCCATCTTGTAGCGGAACGTGTCGTAGCCGATTGCCTTCGCGCGCTCTTCGTTTTCCCTGATGGCAATCATCACACGGCCGAACGGCGAGTGGATGAACCGCTGCATCAGCAGATAGCAGACGAGCACCACTGCGCCGACGAGGTAAAAGGAGAGCACCTCGCCCTGGAGTGCCGGATTGGTCACGACGTACGCGCCCAGCAGCGGAATCGCGTTGAGTACGTCGAGCACCAATCCGATGCCAGGGACGTTCCCGAGCATCACGGGATTGTTTCGCAGGGCAAAGGGCCCGACAGGGAGCGTCAACGCGTCGACGAAGGGCACGCCGATGCCTGGTGGCTGGTCGAGGCGCGCCAGCGTCAGTCCCTCCGTCCCGAAAAAGCCCTCTGCGGTGAATCGGGCCAGTTCCGCAAAGCCCAGTGTCAGCATCGCGAAGTAGACACCGGTCAATCGGAAGGAGACAGCACCCACGAGCAACGCGAGAATAATACAGACCAGCCCCGCGATGAGCATGAGCACGATGAACGGCAGCGACGACGGAATCCAGCCAAGCAGCGGGATTCCCGCAAAGGAATCCGCATAGACGCCCAGCACCAGGAACACACCAGTTCCGAAGAACAACGAGTGTCCAAAGGAGAGGTAGCCAGTGTAGCCGCTGATGAAATCGAACGACATCGCAAACAGCGCGACTGTCAGCAGGTTCAGCATCGTCGACATCGACGGAAAGAGCAACTTCCCGACTGTCGTCCCATCGGCACTCCCGATGTAGTAGTAGATACCCGGATAGATGACGAAAAAGAGCACCACGAGCAGGTGAATGGCGTGCTCGCGTGCGTAACTGGTGACCCAACTCGGAACGCGCTCGCCGGTCGAAACTGAGCTAATGGCCACCCACCTCCTCTTCGCCGTAGAGACCAGTCGGTTTCACGATGAGCATCACGATGAGGAGAATGAAGATGAGCATCGAGGGCAACTGTGCGAAATCACCGAAGTTGATGCCGGCAATCTGTGTCTGATTCGTGAACAGCGCGTTGCCGAACTGCGCGAAGATTCCCGCCACGCCGGAGGCGACGACGGTTCCCTTGAAGGTACCGAGACCACCGACGACGACGACGATAAACGCGGGCAGCAACGCTTCAGCACCGAGTGTAATCTGGAGTTTGTACACTGGGTCCCAGATGAGAAAGAGCCCCGAGATACCCGCCAGCCCAATACCGACGCCGAAGACGAGTGTGAACACCCGCCGGACGTTGATACCGAGGGCTTCTGCCATCTCTTCGTCTTCACTGCCGGCGCGGATGAACAGGCCGATGCGGGTTCTGTTCAGGAACAGCCAGACGGCGACGACCACGATGACGCCGACGACGAACTCGAAGAGATACAGCCAGCGGACGCTAATCTCACCGAGCACCAGGTTTTCACCCTCTCCGAGGAATGCGGGGCCGTAGCTTGCCGGCGCAGAGTACGGACGGAACGGGTCGATGTTCCACAGTTCCAGGATGATGGTGAGAAACTCGTCGAGTATCAGCGCGACGCCAAACGTCAGCAGAATCTGGTCGATTGGTGGCCGGTCGTAGAGACGCCTGATGAGGCCAATCTCGATAGAGGCTCCGAACACCGACAGGACGATGAAGACACCGACGCCGGCGACGACGAGCGCGCCGATTGCGCCGATGCCAGTTGCCTCCGGCGAGGAAATCGACAGCAACAGCGCCGCACCCGCAAATGCACCGTAGGTCGTCAACGACCCGTGTGCGAAGTTCAACACGCCCATCAGACCGAAGATGAGCGAGAGACCGCTCGCGATGAGGACGAAGACACCTGCCGTTCCCATCCCGCGGATGGCAATTTCTGCGAGGTCGGCCGGTGAGAACTGCAGCAGAACGGTTTCGACGCCCGTCATGCTGAGAGGTGCTCCGTGAGTCGTTCCGAATCTGCAGAGACTTCGTCAGCAACACCCTTGTCGACGATTTGTCCGTGGTCGACGACGTAGAACCGGTCTGCGAGGTCGAGTGCGAGCCCGAGGTTCTGCTCGACGAGTACCATCGCAACGTCCCGCGATACCTCGGCGAGTGCCTCACCAACGTCTGCGACTATCTGTGGAGCCAATCCCTCGCTGGGTTCGTCGACGAGCAACAGCCGATTGTCACCGACCAGTCCGCGTGCGATTGCGAGCATCTGCTGTTGACCACCCGAGAGCGTGCCCGCGTCCTGTTTGCGACGCTCTCCGAGAATCGGGAACGTCTCGAAGGAGAGGTCAAGTGCCGCACCGATGCCACTCTCCGACGGCACCGCCGCGCGGATGTTTTCCTCGACAGTCAGTGCCGAGAAGATGCGCCTATCTTCCGGAATCCAGCCGATGCCGAGGTTTGCAATCTCGTTGGTTGGTTTCCCGACCAGTTCCTCGCCGTCGAATCTGACGGAGCCTTCGCGAGGCGGCGTCAACTGGAGGATGGTTCGCATCGTCGTAGTTTTCCCGACGCCGTTTCTTCCGAGTAGTGCTACGACTTCGTCTTCCTCGACGTCCAGCGAGATGCCTTCGAGGATGTGGCTTTCGCCGTAGTAGGTCTGTACGTCTTCGACCTCCAGGAGACTCATGCGACCCCCTCCTCGCTCGGCGATTCGGTATCGAGGTCGCCCTCTTCGTAGCCACCGAGATACGCCTCGCGAACATTGGGGTCGTTCCGAATCTTGTCGGGGTCATCGTCGGCGATGACCGCACCCTGATTCAACACGACGATTCGGTCACTGACGGTCATGACGATGTCCATATTGTGTTCGACCAGCAGGACGGCGTGGTCGTTGCTGACCTCCTCGATGAGGTCGATAATTTCACCGACGCTCTCCGAGGACACTCCAGCGTTGGGTTCGTCCAACAGGAGGACGTCCGGGTCTGCAGCCATCGCGATACCGACTTCGAGTTTCCGTTTCGACCCGTGACTGAGACTGTCCGCCCTGTCGTGTGCGCGGTCGTCGAGTCCGACGCGTTCGAGGATGCGGTGTGCCTCTTCGGTAAATTCGTCGAATGCGTTGTAGTTTCGCCAGAGGTGTAGCGACTTGCTGCTGTGTGCCTGTGCGGCGATTCTGACGTTTTCGAGCACTGTACTGAGTGGGAAGATATTCGTAATCTGAAACGAGCGGTGGATGCCAAGCGAGGCTGTCTCCTGTGGCGAGGCGTGTGTGATGTCATCGCCGTTGAATGTAATCGTTCCAGCGGTCGGTTCGAGTGCGCCCGTCAGCAGGTTGAAAAACGTCGTCTTTCCCGCACCGTTTGGGCCGATGAGCGAACAGAGTTCGTCGCTCTCCAACTCGAAGTCGACGTGGTCTGTGGCGACGATGCCACCGAACCGTTTCGTAAGCCCGTCCGTGCGGAGCATTTTACGACAGGTCGCAGCTCTGTTGTTCCTGTGACTGCGTGGTCTCCTCGGGGCTGTAGGTTTTGACGGGGTCGCCAGGCTGGATTGCTGCATCCCAGAACTCGGAGTTTTGGGTTGGAATCGCCGGTGCCACGGTCATCGCCGACCGCGCCTGGTTGTTCCAGTCCTGGAACGTGTAGCCACCCTCGCCTTTCATCGTCGTCTCGACGGACATTCCCTTCAGCGCTTCGCGGATGTCGTCGCCGTTCGTCGACCCACTCTCGGTGACTGCCTGGTCGATGGCAGAGGCTGCGGTGAACAGCCCAGAGGTGAACAGGTCGGCGTTCGTGCCGTAGTTGTCGCGGTGAACCTGGTTTGCCTCTGTGTTCATATCGTTGTCGTACTGGTTCCAGTGGTATCGCGTCGTCAGCGGGCCGAGACCAGCGCTTTCGATGGAGTCTGCGGAGAGTTCGTCGAGATTCTCGTTGAGGACTTGGCCAAATGCGCCCGCCGCGATTTTCGTCGCGAAGCCGCCGACAAAGCGGAAGTCGTAGTCGTTCGAGAGATACGTTCCAAGCATCGCCGGGAGTGCCGCGACGGTGAACCCGCCGATGATGGCATCGACGCCTGCGTCGGTGGCGTTCTCGAACTGCCCTGGCCAGTCGGCGGAGTAATCTCTCGGGAGTGCCTGCGAGCCAGCGACAGTGACACCGTTGGCTTCCAGCACGCGCTGGTAGTTTGCGAACACTGACTGTCCGAAGCTGTAGTCTGCGTAGTAGATGTAGACGCTCTCGATGTCCGGTCGCTCGTTGGCGATGTACCGGCCACCGCTCTGTGCGTCCATCGCCACCGTCTCGCTGGCGCGGTAGACCGTCTCGCCACAGTTTTCGTCGCTTCCGGTCAGGCTGACCGAGGCTGCCGGTCCTGCCATATACGGGACGTTTGCCGCCTTTGCGACGTTGTTTGCCATGGCGATTGCGCTTGCGGAACTCGTCCCACCTGCGATAATGTCGGCTCCGGCGTTCTGGACGAGGTCGGTCGCCTGACTCTGTGCCTCGTCGGATGCACCCTGAGAATCGCGTACGTCGATAGTGTACCTCGTATCACCGACGATCAGTTCAGTTTCGCCGGTACCGACCTCTGAGGGAATGTCCGCTCCTGCCTGGCCGAAGTACGTGTAAAAACCACGCAACGCGATGGTTCCGTACGGTCCGAGCGGTCCCGACTGGGGCTGTACCATCCCGATTCGGACTTCCCTACTCGGTGTGGCAGTCGTATCGCCACCGTCGTCACCGTCACTACCGCCGTCGTCACCGTCACTACCGCCGTCGTCACCGCCGTCGTCACCGCCGTCGCCGCCACAGCCCGCGAGTCCAATCATCCCTGTCGCACCGAGTGTGCTAATTACGCGTCGTCGAGTTAGATTAGTCGAGTCCATTCCGATTATTAATACGGTAGATAGACCCGAAGTAGTTGAGGGTTTATATATAACGGCAGGGTTGCGGCTATCCCCTTTTATGTATCTTGTAATTCCTGGCTCATTGCTGGGCCTACGCGGCCAATTACTGTGTTCGGAATACGTCGCTTTTCACATCTCGTCGACAGTATCGACAGCATCGACCACGCCACCGAGAACCTTCTCCTGGCTGCGTCTGAGATTTTTCGACAGGGCCGGTTTCGAGATATCGAATTCCTCGGCGAGATCACCGAGCGTCGTCTGCCGTGGGGAGTCGAAGTAGCCGCCTTCGACAGCGGCCACGAGCGTTCGCTCTTCGACATCCGAGAGCGACTGGCAGCTTTCGACGAGTTGGCTGGCCGTCTCGGCGTTCTGGACGACATCCTGGAGTTTCGACAGGCCGCCCTCACGACGGGAGACGACCGAGAACTCGTTGTTCCGCTCCAGGTCAGAGAGCGTTCTCTCTGCCTGGTCTGGGGTATCGAAACCGATGTGCCACGTCTCTGTGCCGTCCTCCACGTAGAAGGGGCCGCGAATGTAGCCGTCGTTGCCGCGAATCGTCGCCATCGCGTCCGTCTCCTCGACGACCGTCCGTATGTGTGCGACGTCGTCCCACTTTTTGAGGAGCCGATAGTCGTTCATATTCGAGTGTTCGCGCAGTGCGCGGAGTCCGTCGTCGAGTCCCGCACGCTCGGTACTCTCGACGACCATTCTGGTTTCCAGTTCCCGTGTCGCTTTGTCGAACTCCCACTGGAACGCCGAAAACGACAGGTCGTAGTCCGTACTCGTGTCGATAAAGGGGCAGTCGTACTGCTCCATCTCCAACGATATCTCGATCATAATTCCGGCCTCCGTCTACGTATGTCGACTACCCCCAGCAATAAGTGCTTCCCCGGTGACGAAGTCGCTTGACCCGACGCTGCCTGGCAATGAACGCCGTGTCGGGAGTGTCAGTTGTGCTCGCCAATGAACGACCTGAGACGGTCGGCAACGTCGTCGGCGCGCTCGATAAAAAACAGGTGTGAACCACCCGCCTCGAACGTTTCCAGTGTTGCACCTGGTATCCCTTCGGCGAGTAGTTCGCCGTTTGCCGTCGGTACCACCATATCCTGCTCGCCATGCAGGATTTGTGTCGGCACGGATATCTCTCCCAGTTGCTCGCTGACGTCGAACGCCTCGACGGCATCGGCCTGCCACTGTCGGGGTTCCTCGGGAGCGTCCGTCTCCAGTCGCCAGTCGATGATGTCCTCGATGAGAGCGTCGTGTTCCGCCCAGAACGTGTCGGTCACCGCCGGTTCCATCTTGTAGCGAATCGACTCCCGTTCGTCGTACTCTTCGGGGACACCGAACATCCGTTCGAGAGTCGGCTCCGGAATCGGTTCCTCTTCCGGGCCACCCGGCGTCGTACACAGCAACGACAGCGTCGCCGCACGCTCGTACTCCAGCGCGTGCTGCTGGGCAATCATCCCACCCATGCTCGCGCCGACGATGTGTGCGGATTCGATACCCTCGGCCGCAAGCACGGCGTCGAGGTCACCAGCCATCTCCGAAATCGTGTATGGCCCTTCTGGAATGTCCGATATGCCGGTTCCGCGGTTGTCCCAGAGGACGATGTCGAACTCGTCCGCCAGCGCCTGTCGTTGCCACCGCCACATCCACCGGCCATATCCCAGACCTTCGACGAACACTACTGTTTGGCCGTCTCGATTCCCCACCCGTTCGTAGGCCAGTGCTACACCGTCGTTATCCGCGAAGGGCATAGCTCTGGAGTTGGTCGATGCAGGCTTGAATGTTTGTGCGGAACTCTCAGGTTTCGCCGTAGTGACTGGCAAGCGGTGTCGGGACGGCACCTGCAAGCGCACCGAGGACAACGGCTTCGTCGCCCAACTCTGTGACGCGAACTGTCGGGGCCGTGTCGACGACGAGTTCCGGTAGTCGGTCACGAATCGGGTCACAGATTGCCTCCGGGTTGTTGAGTGCGACTGCACCGCCCAGGACGACGACTTCGGGGTCGTAGGCGTGGACGACCGCTGCCACACCGAGTGCGTTGTATCGCCCGACGGCCTCGACCGTCCGTGTCGCCAGCGCGTCGTCGCCGTCGTGTTCGAATACCGCTTTTGCAGTGAGCGAATCCAGGTCGAGATTCGTCTGCACTCCGTGTGCCGCGGCGAGGTGACGGGCGAAGGCGGGGATGTTGCTCCCGGCACAGAAGGCTTCCCAGTGGCCGGTGCCGCCACAGCCACAGGGCAGAGCGGACTCGGGGTCGAGGGTGATATGACCAACCTCCGCCGCGTTGCCGCGTTGGCCTCTGAGCAGGTGACCGTCGACGACCGCCCCTGCTCCCAGTCCCGTCGAGATAGTAACGTAGACGAGGTTGTCAGGTCGTGCCGGTGAGGCGACCACAGAGCCGAGTGCGCCCGCCGTCGCGTCGTTGTACAGCGACACGCTCCCGTCCGTCCATTCTGTGACCGAATCGACGAGCGGGACGCGGTCGATGCCGTCCAGGTTCGGTGGTTCGACGATAGCACCAGTCTCGTCGTCCAGCGGCCCGAGCGAGCCGATTCCAGTCTGGTCGATTTCGGTGATATCGACGCTGGCCGCTCTACAGGCGGCTTCGAGTGTTTCCCGGAGGCTATCCAAGAGCAGCTGTGTATCTCCGGTGGGCGTCTCTTGGCTGGCGTGACCTGCGAGTTCCTCGACGGTGCCCACGGCAGCGCGGAGGTGAGTCGCACCGACATCGAGTCCAGCGCGCACCATTCTCACCGCTCCGGGTCGACAGGATTGTCGTAGACGACACCCCGTTCGGCATCGAGTGACACGCGCCGGCCGTCGGCATCGCCCTCGTCGAGTGAGGCGTCGCATATCATCGGTACGTCCAACTCGCGAGCGATGATGGCGGGATAGCCGGTCATCCCGTGGTGGGCGTCGACGATACCGCCGATTCGTGAAAGGTCACCTTCGAACTCGCCGTCGAAGGACGCGGGCACGGCGAGGATACCACTGTCCGGCATCGCAGAGATATCTCCGGTTCCGACGGGATGTAACGGCCCGGATACCTGTCCTGGAACGACCGACTGGCCCGCAGTCAGACGTTCGGAGGCGATGTGGACTTTTAGCATATTGGTGGTGTCCAGTCCCTCCAGTTTGGTCATCATTCCGGCGAGGACGACGACTGTGTCACCGCTGTCGGCAGCGCCCGTGTCGATGGCCGCCTGAACAGCACGGTTGATGAGTGCGTCTGCGCTGTCGGTCGTGTAGGTCACCTCCTGGGGAATGATGCCCCAGGAGAGTGCTAGCTGTCGGCGAACACTGGTGCTCGGTGTTGCGGCTACGATTGGGATACTCGGCCGGTACTTTGCGGCTTTCAGCGCCGTGTACCCCGATTCACTCGCCGCGACAATCGCCGTTGCATCCACGTCGCGCGCGAGATACCGGGCCGACCGGGCCAGCGCGTCCGTCCGTGTATCACTCGCCGGCGGCACCCGTTGTTCGCGGACTTCGTCGTACTCCTCGCTGGCTTCGACGTCGTCGATGATTCGCCGCATCATCTCGACGACATCGACGGGGTGGTCACCGATTGCCGTTTCTCCGGAGAGCATCACCGCGTCGGTACCGTCGAGGACGGCGTTTGCCACGTCTGAGGCCTCGGCTCTGGTCGGGCGGCGCTCGTGTATCATCGAATCGAGCATCTCCGTGGCCGTGATGACAGGGACACCGGTTCGATTGGCCTTCCGTACCAGTCGTTTCTGGATGATTGGTACGTCTTCGAGAGGACACTCTACGCCGAGGTCACCGCGGGCAATCATCACGCCGTCGGCGGCGTCGATGATGCCGTCGATGTTTGCCACCGCGTCGGCGCGCTCGATTTTCCCGATGACGGGCACGTCGATATCCCTGTCTTCGAGTTCGGCGTTGACGGTGTAGATATCCTCACCCGACCGAACGAAACTGGCGGCGACGAAATCCACGCCGACCGCCGCCGCCATATCGAGTTCTGCCCGGTCTCGCTCTGTCACCGGCGGCAGTTCCAGGTCGACACCCGGAATGTTGACGCCGGCACCACTGCCCAGTTCCCCGCCGGAGTCGACTGTCACGGTGACGGCGCTGTCCTCGACGCTTTCGACAGTTGTTTCGATGCGGCCATCGTCGAAGAGGACAGTATCACCGGGTGAGACTGCTGCTATCGATTCGGTGAGACCGATCTGGTCGTCGCGTCGCTCCTCGGTGGTCGAAAGCGAGACGCTCTCTCCCGGTGTGAGCGTTCGCGGTTCGGTCACGTCCGTTCGGACTTCCGGCCCGGGCAAATCGAGCAACACTGCAATCGGTACGCCAGTCTGCGATTCGGCTTCTCTGATACGTTCGATGAGTTTGCGCCGCTTGGTTGTGGTTCCGTGACTCGCGTTCAACCGCGCGACGCGCATTCCGGCCGTCGCAAGACGCTCGATTGTCTCGCGACGCTCCGAGGAGGGGCCGAGCGTACAGACGATTTTGGCGTTTGCATTCACCATCTCTCCCCTCCGAATGTGCCAGGTGTATCCATGCCCGCCTTTCCCATGGCGAGCGCATAAGTGTGGTGTGGCACCCCAATTTGTGGCTCATTCTTCTGTCCGACTGCAAATATTTATGAGAGACACGGTAACAAACCAACTTATGGACTGCAGGAGAGGAAATCGAGGTGATGCAACCACGGGGAGTGGTGCCGTCGCGGCCACCGTCCGTCCTGGTGGGACAGGACAGACGGGGAACGACACCAGCAGACGAACTGTTCGACTGGCTTCAGTGAGGTGTGCCCACCGGGATGACAGTGGCAGTCACATCCGGTTGGCTGGTGATGCGAGATGAGCGACGGCGACAATGAAGGCGACGAGCCGGTACAGCCATCGCTCCTCATCAAGGCACTTCAGGCGCTTACGCCGGGGTTCATCCGCAAACGGTTCGCACTGAAGTTCGGGCTGGCCGTGCTCATTCTCGCGGTTGCTATCGCCGGTATCGGACTGGCGGCAACCGACCAGATTGCCACCGAAACCAGAGAGGACGTCCGACAGGAGTACCAAAGCGGGGCGGATTCAGACTCGGAGACCGTCGAACGGTGGGTCGAGCAACACCGTCTCTCGACACGATTCGTGTCACGGAACACTGAACTGACGGCGGTCGTCTCGCGCGATGTCCGGGACGCACTCCGTCGTGAACAGGCAAACCTGAGCGACGATGTCTTCCAGATGCACGTCGTCACGATAGATGGAGACGAAGCGCCGACTATCAAATCCTCGACCGACTCAGAGTTGAATACGGGTACCTCGCTGGCGGAGGGCCCCCGAAGTTGGATTGCTCAAAACAGCAGCGAGATTCAGAACCTCCAGCCGGAGGACGTAATAATAGAAGACACCTACGCGGTCGGTGACGAACGCGTCATCAGCTTTCTGAGTCCCGTGCGGGGGTCAAACACGAAGTATCTCGTGACAGAGCTTTCGGTTTCGGGCATCGCGGGCACCTTACAGGGCGAGGAACGTGCAGAAGGTGGGTTCACGCAGGTCGTTGACAGCACTTCCGAGCAGGTGCTTATCGCAGAACGACCCGACCAGACGCTCTCACAGTATGCAACGTCCGACGCTGCACTGGAGCCACTTCGTGCCGCAGACGGACTGCGCGACCAGGCCGCCACTGCTGGCGTTCGTGACAGAATCGAGGGCAACGAGGTCATCGACGAGACGTACACAGTCGGCTACGCACCCGTCGATGGTACTGACTGGGTCGTCCTGACTCACGCGCCACGGAGCAGTGTCTTCGGGTTCGTCCAGACCGTCTCGAATTTCGGTCTGTTCGCGACGATTGCCGCCGTGTTACTCATCACTCTGACTGGCACTGTCCTGGGGTATACGACCTCGACATCTATCGACCGCCTCACCGCGAAAACGGAGGAGATGCGTTCCGGAAATCTGGATGTGCCTATCAAAACGTCACGGGAGGACAACATCGGACGGCTCTACGAGGCATTTGCCGAGATGCGTGACGCCTTGCGGAAGAAAGTCAACGAGGCAGAGAGTGCACGAAAGGAGGCAGAAAAGGCCCGCAAACAGGCAGAGGCATCTCGTGCCGAGGCAATGGAGATGGCGAACTACCTCGAAGAGAAAGCCGACCAGTACTCCGAGACGATGGGCAAGTGCGCTTCAGGCGATATGACACAGCGGATGAGCAAAGACGGGGAAAGCGAGTCCATGGACAGGATTGCCGAGGAGTTCAACGAGATGCTCAGCGAGCTCGAAAAGACCGTCGGCCAACTCAAAAGCTACGTCGACGAGGTTGAAGCGGCGGGAATCGAAGTCGAGCAGAGCGCGGTCACTGTCCGAGAAGCAAGCGAACAGGTAGCCAAATCAACACAGACCATCGCTGCCGACGCCGAAGATCAAAAAGACCGCCTCGACACTATCTCCAGGACGATAGACGAGATTGCGACCGACCTCGAATCGCTCTCGGAGGAACACCCCGACGCAGCTATCGATGCGCAACTCGACCGGATTCAGGACGTCGTCACCGAGGTGACCGAACTCGTCGAACTGAGCGAAGAAGCCCACCACGAGACAGACACCGTCAGTGCGGCGGCCGAAGAACAGGCGGCAGAACTGAACGAAGTGTCAGAGCGGGCTAACGACCTCAAACGCTACGCGCAACCGCTTCGTGACATTCTGGAACGGTTCGACACCGACGCCGAACACGAGTTCGTGTTCTCGGTTGGGCCGACTGGCACCGCGGAACACACCCTGTCCGAGGAATCTGACGAGGACTAATCAGACGGCGTCGGCTGGGTTTTCAGCTGTTGGAGTACTGAGTTTCATCGGTTATGATGTGCCTACAGCTATTCTTCTGATAC
>CAZFOF010000012.1:0-18366 GCA_964520265.1 uncultured Halobacteriales archaeon
CCGACCACCTCGACCTCATCGAGGTACAGCGCGACGAGCGCGGTTGGGACGGCGCACTCGTCAAAAACCCCAACTGTTCGACCATCACGATGGTGCCCCCGCTTGCAGCACTGGACGAGGCCTTTGGCCTCGACCGCGTCACCGTCTCGACGCTGCAGGCGGTCTCTGGAGCCGGCTACTCCGGTGTCACGTCGATGGAGATTATCGACAACGCAATCCCACACATCGGCGGCGAAGAAAGCAAGATGGAGACTGAATCGCGGAAGCTACTCGGCACCTTCGATGGCGCAGAAGTGCAGTGGCACGATGCACGCGTTGATGCCTCCTGTAACCGGATTCCGACGCTAGACGGCCACCTGGAGAACGTCTGGACAGACACAGAGGAGGATGCGACGGTCACGGAGGCGGCCGAGGCACTCACCGAGTACCCCTCGCTGGATTTGCACTCCTCGCCAGACCAACTCGTCCACGTCCACGACGAACCGGAGCGACCACAGCCACGTCTCGACCGCAATCGCGAGAACGGAATGGCCGTCGCAGTCGGCGGCATTCAGGAAACCGACGGCGGCCTCCAGTTCAACTGTCTCGCGCACAACACGATGCGCGGTGCTGCCGGCGCGTCAGTGCTCAACGGGGAGTTGCTCCTCGAAAACGGCTATCTGTAGCGCCATGAAAGCGCTCGAATCCCGCGGACTGCAGTTCCGTCGGATAAGCCGGTTATCAGTGTCGAAACTGCCGTTTTCACAGTCAGAAAATGGGTATGAACTGAGTTGAACAGTCCAAAAAAAGGGTGGATTTATTATGATTGCACACGGTAGGAATATCCCACATGGTGGGTGAAGGATTAACAATACTCGTGGTCGACGACAATCAGGGGTGTCGCGACCTGTATTCGATATGGCTGGCTGAGAGACACGACGTCGAGACTGCCCCCGACGGGAGATCGGGACTGGCTGCACTCGACGATAGGACAGATCTGGTATTACTCGACAGGGATATGCCCGGGCTGTCGGGAACCGAGGTTGCCGAAGAAATCGAAGCGAGCGACCACGACCCCTACGTCGCGATGATCAGTTCGATGGAAGTCGACTTCGACATCGTCGAGTCCCCCATCGACGACTACGTTCAGAAGCCGATAGACCGCAGTGATTTGGATGCCCTCGTCGAGCAGTTCCGGACGCAGGAGGCATATCACTCGGCACTGGACGAGTTGTTCTCTTTGATGAGCAAACTCGGTGCGCTAGAGACGCGATACGACGACGAAGAACTCGAATCCAACGAGAAGTACAAGCGACTCCGTCGCCGCGTCACCGAGAAACGGGCGGAGATTGACGACGTGATATCGACCAGCGAGACGGACTGGTCTGTCGCGTTCAAGACTGTCGACACACCTGACGAGCAGGTGATGCAGTCCCCAAACGCGTAACGGAGGGCTGGCTGGACGGACAAGGATGAGCCAGTCCCTCCCGGAGTAGACCATGCCCTGCAGTCGATGACAGGGCATTTATACTGGAGCGGGCGGGGAATGAGGTATGGAACGTGTCGACGTCGCTATCGTCGGAGGTGGTCCAGGCGGCACCTCAGCCGCGTGGAAAGCGGCCGAGGCTGGGGCAAACGCCCTCGTCGTCGAAAAGGGAGTCCCCCGAGCCGACCGTGAGCGGCTCGGCCCCGATTCGACGGACGCCGCGGGAATGCTGGACTACTGGATCGATCTCATGGGTTTCGAACCCGCCGATATCCCCGAAGACATCATCCTCCACACGCTGGACGGTGCCGACTTCGTCGGCCCGACGACCACGCTCGGAATCGACGCGACTGGTATCGACTGTTCGTACCCCGACTTCGGTTTTGCCTTCCACCGGGCACGCTTCGATGACTGGCTTCGCGACGAAGCAGAAGCTACCGGTGCGACCTACCGCGTCGGTGACTCCGTTACCGGCGTCGAAACCGACCACTCCGGTGACCACACCCGCGACCAGGTACACACGCTGTCACTCTCGGACGGCACCGAAATCGAGTCGGAGTATCTCGTGCTCGCAGACGGTCCCCAGCGAACTATCTCCTTGAACGTCCTCGACCGATACACTCCCGAGAGCCAGTCGATGAGCGACCATCTCGGGCCACGGACGGCCAATCACATCGCGTACCAGGAACACCGCGAGGTGCCCGAGGAACTGCTCGAACGGGGACGACTCAAGTTCTGGTGGGGGTTCATGCCCGGACACACCGCCTACCCCTGGGTGTTCCCCAACGACGGGACAGTTGCACGAATCGGACTGACAATGCCCATTGGCCTCGATATCGACAACTTCGACCGCTCAGAATGGGCACTGCTGCGGGACGACGACGAGGAGATTCCCCGCGGTGGAACGTACATCAGTCGTCTCATCGAACAGGAGTACCCCGGCTACACCATCGACGACTTCCCGCTGGTCGAAGACCGCGGCAAACAGGGCGGCACGGAGACGTATCCAATCTCCTCAACGCGACCAATCGAATCACCGACGGCGGCCGGTATCGCGGTCGTCGGCGGTGCTATGGGCGGCACCTCGGCGTTCCACGAGGGTGGCGACCACGTCGCGGTTCGAACCGGGAAACTCGCCGGCGAACTTGCAGCGACAGGCCAACTCGAACATTACAACGACGCCTGGCAGGATGCACTCGGCGACGAGTTCCGCAGGAACGTGACGATGGCCGATATCGTCACCGGCTACGGCCCGACCGACTGGGACAGAACCTTTGGCTCGGTCGACACGCTCATGAACCGCGGTCAGTACTCGTTGGGTTCGGTGGTCAAATCGGGTCTCAGCGGGATGCGACTGCTGTGGCAGTACAGACGGACGAAACAGCGCTTTGGCGACGACGCCTACGTCCAGTTCCACGAAGAAGACTACGCCATCTAGGTCGAGGGCTCATCGCCGGATTCGTCCTCGTCGGAGAGGTCACCGGGGAAATAAGAAAATCCGCCGTCGTCCGTGACGCGCTCGTCCAGTGCCGTGAGTACCCGGAGATACTGCCGCGCGTCGTCGAGTGACCCCTCGAACTCGGCCGTCGTCCAGTCTGTGAACGTATAGAGGAGTTCGTCGCGTCGGGTTCGTGCCGTCTCCATTTCATCGAGAAGGTCGTCCTCGACGGGACTGCACCGACGGAGCAGTTGCTCTCGTGCAGGCTGGGAGAGTCCCCAGAGCCACTGCTGTGTCCCAGTCGTGTGTTCGTGTCCCTCGACGACGAGTTCGTCGTGTACTATCCGGAGCGTGTAACTCTCGACGAGGTGCTGTGCGAGACTATAGAACCAGAGGCGATACGTGGTCGCGACAGCACTCTGAGCCTGGTCTCGGCTGCCAGACAGTGACGTCTCCACGTCGAGGGTGTCGAGGTACTGCTGCCAGGCGTCGAGCATCGTATCGTCCTGGCCGTCGGAAAATCCCGCGAGCGTGCTATACAGTTGTCGGACAGTTCGTTTCGTGCTCGCTTCGGCGGAGAAGTCACCGGCTCCGGGCATCGGAAACGGAGACAGCGGAAAGCCAAGCGCCGGCGGGACACCGGTCGACCCTGTCGTATCGAACTGCTCGAACAACCGCCAGACCCCACCGAATGGGTCGTCACTGTCTGTCATGGGGAGGAGTTCACAGGGTAGCCACGTGAGTCTGTTCCCGCGAGGTTCATCTGTCTCGGTGTGTTACGGACTGGTGCGTGCCTTTCGTCCCCGCCAGAGCGTACCTAGACGGGTGCGATGACAGCGCGGCGAACCCGGGCACGCGACATACACAGCGCGGACACTGTCCGCATCTGGAGGTTGCAATACCTCTCGCCCGGCACGAGGGTTAGCCGACTGACACGGCACACCGCCTGGAATGATGTCGGTCGTTAGTGTTCCGGGCGACATTTCACAGATACAGTTGCTCAGTGAGTCTCCGACGACGTGGGCATTCGGAACGTCCGTATCGTGTCCCGCTGGCGGGACTGAACGTCCAGTTCGACGAATCCATACCCAGTGAAGATGCTGTTCCAGTCACGGTAATAGAGAGGAAAGTCGTCGTTGACGTAACTGACATCGGGGTCGGTGGATTGCGCCGTGCGGTGGTCGCCTTCGTTTTCAACTGTGATGAGGAGGTCGTCTGTGATACGGGCCAGTTCTTCGTAGACCCATTCGGCGTCTGGATGGAGATGCTGTAGCGTTTCCACCGAATAGACTGCACTGAACTGGTCGTCGTCGAAGTCCTCGATGATATCTTCGATTGCGTCCGGATAGAACTCTCCGGCGGAGTAGAGGTCGGGATAGTTCGCTGCCATCACGTCGAAGGCATCCTCGTTGACCTCGATACCCGAGAGATTCTCGAACCCGTGGTCGTAGAGATGAGAGAGGTGTCGGCCTGCACTGCACCCCAGTTCTAAAATAGATGCGTCTCGCCCGAGAGAGTGTTCGAGGGCGTCGCGGAGTATCTCGCTCGTCTCGTTCGGCCCGTAGTAGGCGTAGTACGCCGGCGAGTACTCACCGGAGCGTTCTGCCCACCGTTGCCGAACATCCTTAGAATCCACACGTATCAACGGAGATAGATACGTAAAGTCTCGCTGGATTCCAACGGCTACTCGTGGCTGAGAACTCGTCTCTCGAACACCGATAGCTCTCGAGACGTAGTTGGTCTAAGAAACGAAGTCACGTTGTGTCGCCGTCAGGCGACGTTACGAAACTTTACTCGTTGCGGACGACGTTCGTCGCGCGAGGGCCTTTGGGGGCCTGTTCGATGTCAAAGTCGATTTCCGTCCCTTCAGTCAGATCTTCACCGCCAACGTCTTCCATGTGGAAGAATACGTCGTCGTCAGAGTCGTCCGTCGAGATGAAACCGTAACCGCCTGTGTCGTTGAAGAAGTCAACCTTACCGTTTGCCATTGCAACTACCTGGAGGCCGGGTATACGGTTAAAGGTTCGGTATCTGTTTTCTTCGAGTTGTTTTGAGTTTACAAATATTCAAATTGAGGCCCATATATTCGAATTAGTTGACTGTACTTGCTATTCGAGATGGACGGTGTAAGTATGTACCCACGGCGGCCGGGTATTTCTGTGGTATCACCAGTTCACTTCCGTTGTTTCATGCTAATGCAGCACAACAGACCATCTTCCATTTGTCACTCATTCCTATTGGCTCTCCACTGAACTCGTAAGACCGGAAGGAATCCTTTGAGGTGATGGGATTCCCAACAGTGTGTCTACAAACTCACCCCGATTTTATCCAAATATCCATAGTATACTCTGTAAAAGTAGCATATTCGATAATCGTACCAGAATATATACACGGATAATGCACTATATGTTGACTATGCCGGGCAGATATTATTGTCGCGGTGGTACTCTGGGTCGGTCTGACTGTATATCGACGGATGATGAAATCCGTGCAGTCTGCAAAGGCGGAGTTCGACAAAGCAAACCAGGAAATCGCGCCAGCCCATGACAGAGAAACAGTCCACCGTCAGCAGGCGAGGGTATCTTGGGGCCGGTGCCGTCGCTTTAAGTTCGCTTGCAGGTTGTCTCGGTGGACTTACAGGTTCGTCACCTGCCCAGCAGGAGTCATTCACGTTGACAATTACCGACGAAGACGGATCGCTATCGTCGTCTGTAACACCACGCGACGCCCGTGGGGTCATCAGCGCCACAGTCGGGGATACTATCGCCCTCGACATACAGAACGAAACTGACGGAGATATCGGCGTCCACAATCACGTGACGGAGGCGGAGTTCGTCGTTGAGGCAGGAACCACGCGAACGCGTGAGTTTACACCTGAGGAATCGGCAATCGGTCGTCACGAGGTCGAAGCGTATACTGTTGCTGACGAGAATTCACAGACACATCACAACGGAACCCAGACGATGACTGACCACGATGCCGGAAACGACACGCACGACCACGACGGAAACCACCACAGCGATGGAACGGACACCACCGAGACGATGACTGGGTCAGAGCACGCAACCGACGAAACCGAACAAAGGCGTTCAGAGACTGACGGTCACCAGCACGGGGCGGTAACTGTACTGACTGTGGCAGTCCGGCCGAGGTCGTGACGATGCGCAGAGGTTTATTTGCAGGTCTGTGTGTGCTCGCGTTGTCGGTCGTCCCGAATACAGTGCTCGCTCACGGTGCTGGCGGGCGGTACGAACTCGCCATTCCGCAGTGGCTGTTTATCACCGGCGGTGGTGCTGTGGTCGTAATCTCATTTCTTCTCGTGAGTCTCGTCTCCGGCCGAGATGGTGACCAGTTCACCTACCGGTCGTGGCCGGTGTCAGCGACTCCGTTGAGAGTGCTTCGCTCCCCGACACTCGTGGCGGTCGCTCGCTTCCTGGCTGTCGGTTTGCTGGTCGTAAGCGTTGTTGCTGGTCTCGTTGGGCCAGACTCGTTCAACGGCAATCTGCTGACGAATCTCGTCTGGGTCGGCTGGTGGATTGGCTACACGTTCAGTGTCATCTTCGTTGGCAATACCTGGCCGGTGCTCAATCCGTGGAAGACCTGTTTCGAATGGGGTCGCCGACTCCTCGGGCGGGAACTCTCACTGGATGCCAACTACAGCTGGGGTCACTGGCCGGCGGTGGCTGTCTTTCTGACCTTCGCGTGGCTAGAGGTAATCGCACCAGTCTCGGAATCTCCCCGCTGGATGGTCGCATTTGTCGGCCTGTATTCGGTGTATCTCTGGGCTGGAATGGCCGTCTTCGGCGTCGATACCTGGCTGTCGAACGCCGACCCGTTCACGCTGTTGTACGATTACCTGGGTCGGTTTGCCCCGATTTCTCTGCGTGGTGGCGGAGAACTGCGGGCCTACGGCGTGGGTTTAGTCGACGACCCGGACGTACTGGCCAAACCGGGCGCACTCGCATTCCTGGTAGCAGTGTTGTACACCGTCACATTCGACGGGTTCATTGGGACGCCTGAGTGGGGCGAAATCGCACGGAGTGTCCCAGAACTGCCGATTCCCTACGCAACTTCGACGCTGTTGATGCTCGGAGGATTTATTCTCTTCTATGAACTGTACGGAACAGTCACCTGGCTGATGACAGTGTTTGTCAGTTCAGTCAGCGACGAGCGATATCTCGGCCAACGGTTTGCACTGTCGTTGCTGCCGATTGCGATAGCATACCAGTTCTCACACTTTTTCACCTACTTGCTGTTGCAGGGCCAGTATCTGGTACAGGCACTGGTCGACCCGTTCGGGCTGGGCTGGAACCCAGTCGGCCTCGGTGCGTTCGAACCATCGACGACAGTTCCGTTTCTGTCGGTTCAGTTGGTCTGGCAGATTCAAGTTGGGCTGATTGTCCTCGGGCACATCATCGCAATCTGGGTCGCTCACCACATCGCGCTGTTGGTGTACGAGCAGCGGAAACAGGCGGTGAAAAGCCAGGTTCCGATGATGAGCATAATGGTACTCTACACCGTGTTCGGCCTCCTCATACTCACTCGAACCGTCGTTGAGCCACCGCTTCCGTGACTGGATTCACAGCCACAGTCCCATGCGCGTCGGGATTCCAGACGTCCCGACAACTGGAGCGGTTTGCTTTTTTTCGGGGGAAACGCAGACAGATTCTTGGTGTCCAATTCCTTACTCCCATCTAGCGTTCAGATGGCCGAGACATTCTACGGTACGCTCGGGGTCGACGCCGACGCAGACACAGAGACGATTCGCCGCGCGTACCGTGAACTCGTCAAGGAGACCCACCCGGACGTGAGCGACAACCCCGACGCCGAAGAGAAGTTCAAGCGCCTGACGACCGCACGGGATACCCTTACCGACAACGACGAACGGGCACGGTACGACCGTCTCGGCCACGACACCTACGTCGCACAGCACGTCACCTCAGACCTCTGGACGAGTTCCAGCGAGACAGACAGAGCGGCCACGGCACGACCCTCCCCGTCAACGGGGACGACCACGCGGCAGCGACAGCCCAGTTCTGATGGAGGGTACGACAGGACGACCTGGCTGGGTGACGACGGCGGCCCGACAAAAGCAGAGCGGACGGCGACTAGCTCCTATCGGAAACGCCACCAGCGGCGACAGAGAAAGCGTACTTCCAGTACCGCGGCCAGCGACGAGGACTGGCAGTACGCCTCGAAGGCGTACCGACGCGTCGACACGGAGTTCGAGACAAGCGAGCAGTCACTGTTACGGGCCACGCTGCAGGTGTTGAGCGATATCGGACCGTGGCTGGTCGTCCACGTGGTGTTCATCCTCAGCGCAATCGCGACTGCGTGGTTGACCTTCGCCCAGGTCGAAAATCAGGTTCGTCTCTCGCTTCCAATCGTCGCCGCGGGTGTGCTGGTGTTAGCGCTGGTCGTCTTCGTCTCGGTCATGCACGTCATCTCACAGCTGTACGGTTGACAACACGGGCGATGACAAACCGTTTGTACGCGCCACCGGTAAGAGACCGACATGGACGTACGCAGGGTGGCCGACCTCTCACCCGGAGAACGAGCAGCGCTGTTCGACCGTGAAGCCGGTGTCGACGCCGTTCGCGACGACGTACGGGAGATTATCGACCGCGTACAGACCGAGGGAGACGTGGCGCTACGGGAGTTCAGCAGTGAGTTCGACGGCGTCGACATCGGCGCCATCGACATCACCGACCAGGCCCAGCGAGCACGCGAGCAGGTGAGTGACGACCTGCTCTCGGCAATCGAGACCGCCGCAGAGAACATCCGCGCGTTTCACGAGCGACAACTCCCTGAGGACTGGCGCGAGGAGTTCGACGGACGCGAACTCGGGCGGCGCTATCGACCACTGGAGAGTGCCGGCGTCTACGCCCCCGGTGGAACGGCGGCGTACCCGTCGAGTGCGTTGATGGGCGTCATCCCCGCGAAGGTCGCGGGCGTCGACCACGTCGTCGTCGCGACGCCTCCCGCCGAGAACATCAACCCCGCGACGCTGGCTGCAATCGACGTAGCCGGCGCTGATGCAGTGTATCAGGTGGGCGGCGCACAGGCTATTGGTGCGCTGGCCTACGGAACCGAGACCGTCGACGCTGTCGACGTCGTCGTCGGCCCCGGCAATCGCTGGGTCACGGCAGCCAAAGCAGTGGTGCGCGGTGACGTAGAAATCGACTTTCTCGCGGGCCCGAGTGAACTGCTCGTCGTCGCCGACGAGACGGCCGACCCCGATCTCGTCGCTGCCGACCTCGTCGCACAGGCCGAACACGACACCGACGCGTCGGTCGTCGCCGTGACCGACGACGAGGAACTGGCGACCGAGATTACCGAGGCGATTGCCCGACAGGTACCGGAACGTGAACGGAGGGATGTCATCGAAGGAGCACTCGACAGCGACGCCAGCGGCGTGTTCCTGGCGCGGTCGATGAGCGAGGCGACGCTGTTTGCCGATGAATACGCTGCGGAGCACCTCACAATCCTGGCCGAACACGACGAAGACCTGCTCGACCGCATCGACAGTGCTGGCTCGGTGTTCCTCGGGCCGTACAGTCCTGTCGCAGCCGGGGATTACGCTAGCGGCCCAAACCACGTATTGCCGACGGGCGGGCGTGCACGGCTAGTTGGCGGACTCTCCGTCGATACGTTCGTCCGCTCAACGACGGTGCAACGTCTCACGGACGACTCGCTGGCGGACTTGCGCGAGAGTATCACGACACTGGCCTCGGCTGAAGGACTCGAAGCACACGCAGAGAGTGTCGACAAGCGCTTCGAGGACTGACAGCCACCAAAGCAATTATCCTTCGGACACGAGTGTCCGCTGGTATGGTTCCCCCGACACGACGAGCGGTTCTGCGGTCTGCCGGCGGACTCGCGGGGCTAACTGCAGCCAGCAGTCTCAGCGGCTGTCTCGGACTGTTCGGCAACTCGGGGTCGTCGGTCATCGACGAAAACAGTCCGGCCACAGACATTCCCCAGCGGGCCGGGGCGCTCCTCCACGTCGATTTCGAGGCGATTCTGGATGCTGATGGCATCCTCAGCAGTACCAACGCCGCGCTGAACGCCTCCAGTAGTCGAGTCATCGACCCCCCAGGGTCGGTCATCGACGCCACCGACCGACTGGAAGGTACCTACGGACTCGACCCACGGGAGATGAACCGCGCGACGGCATTCGTTGGAGAAGATATCGCTACGACACCCACGGCAGCGGACACGACGACACCGTACTGGGGTGTCCTCGGAGAGAGCGACTGGGGCGACGACGCTATGCGCGAGTCGTTTCGCAACGCTGCGCCGAGTCGCGTGACCGAATCCACCTACAAGGGACAGACGATACAGGAAATCGGAGCCGAGACGCTGTCGGTAATCGGCGATGGAACGGTCGTTCTCGGGAGCAAAACGGCTGTCCAGGACACATTAGACGTGGCGAACGGAGAGGGCAACGGCGTCTCTGGTGAGCTACGGCGAATCTTCGACTCTGCAGACGGCGAGTACGCACAGTTTGGCATCAACCTGGATATGGGCGCGCTGGCGTCGGCGACGTTAGGAAGCAGAGCTGTCGACGCCATCCCGTTTACGAGTATGCAGCACATCTACGGGTCGCTGTTCGACGACGGCGACGAACAGGGGCTGCGCGTGGTCACGAAGATGGGGTCGGCAACGAAGGCAGAACAACTCGCCGCACAGGTCGACAGTTTCGTCGGTATCGCTCGCGCGCAGGGTATCGAAGGGCCGTTGCTTGGACACTACGAGTCGACGATACGGGAAATCGAAACGGAAAGCGACGGGAAGACGATGACAACGACCTATCGAGCACCGCAGTCGGGATTCGACCGCCTCGCCGGCAAGTTACTCGCCGACCTGCTCGTCGGTATCAGACCGCGGTGAGCGGTGGAAGAGACCAGTACGTGTCGGAATAGGTACTGGAACGGATTTACCAAGCAGGCACAAATACCGGTCATACCGTCCGTACTGTCGGTGAGACCTAGAAACACTCCTATACACGAACATTTAGGTGAATCGCCCTACACCAGTACAGTATGCGTGAAAATAGAACGAGCCGTCGATCAGTCCTGAAATCGGCGGGAGCAATGGCGTCTCTCGGGCTCGTCGGGAGTCTCAGTGGTTGCTCGTCAGTCCCCATCGTTGGCGACGACGGCGGTGGTGGTGGTGGTGGCGCAGACGACCGTATCAATCGAGTCCCGGAAGGCTCGATGTTCGTGGTACACGTCAGCGTCGGCGAGATGCTGGCTGACGACGAAGTCACCCAGCGTATGAACGAACTCCTCCAAGACCAGACCACACAGGAAGACCAGCCACAGAGCATCGAAGACGCGTTCAGTGAGGCAGAATCCGAACTCGGATTCAATCCACGTGACGTCTCGGAGATGCTTGCCTTCGGCAACCAGGAAGATGAGACTGCAGGGTCGATACTCTGGACGGGCTGGGAGCAGTCTGCGGTCACCAGTGCGCTCACCGACAACGGGTACACCGAGGACTCCTACAGCGGCACGACGGTGTACACCCGCCAGTCGTCGGCAGAAGCAACGAGCATCGCCCGCTTGGAGGAGACGACGTACGCCTTTGGCACACAGGAGAGCATCGAAACAGTCATCGACACCTGGAACGGCGACGCCCCCTCTGTCAGCGGCAACGTCGAGACTGGCTTTACAGACGCACAGGGCGGCTACGTCCAGTTTGCCTTCGACGTGCCCGAGCAGGATGTACCGCAGGACACACAGAGCGGGATGAACCTCCAGGCCATCAACAACGTCCAGTACGGCTACGGGTCGGTCACCGATGCAAGCGCCGGTCGGGAGATGCAGGTCAAACTCGAAGCAACCGACGGGGACGCCGCAAGCGGCATCAAAGGCCTCGTCGACATTGGTCTGGGAACGGCAGAACAGCAACTGCAGCAGTCCGCCCAGCAACCTGGTGCGGACACAGAGGAGATACAGAACTTCCAGAACGCATTGAGCAACGTCGAGACCAGTGCGAGTGGCTCGACGGTGACAATCAGCAACAGCGACGGCATTACCTTCGCAGTCGGTGCACTGGCCGTCGCCGCGACGTTCGTCCTCGGAGTCGGGTCGAGTAGTGCCACCGGAAGTGCAACCACTGAGGGCGTCCGTCCCCCGCAGGCGACCTTTAGCGTCGACTACGACGGGAGTTCGCTCGAGATCACTCATGCGGGAGGAGATTCCATCCGCGCAGACCGACTCTTCGTCATGGCCGGTAGCACGGTCGGGCAGTCGTGGGCAGAACTCGATGGGTCGATGTCCGGTTCCGGCTCCGATGCTCCGATGGTACAGGCCGGTGATTCGGTGACGCTGAACGACGTCAGCTCCGATTACGAGCTCAGCATCATCTGGCGGGGAGAGGGCACTTCGAGGGTGTTGTATCAGGACTCCGGCCCTGGCGCGTAGACCCTCCTCAACGTCACGGCCCGATGCGTCAACCAGTGGCAAACAATTAACAACGTTCGTCTCCTCGGAGATAGTATGAGCAGTACCGCAGAGTCCCCTGACAGCGGTGAAGCAATCGTCTCGGTCACGGAGAACGCTGCACAGCAGGCACTCGATTTGATGGACGAACAGGACATGGACAAAGAGGAGGCCGGCCTCCGTCTGTACGTCCAGCAGGGCGGCTGTGCGGGCCTCTCCTATGGGATGCGGTTCGAACACGAACCAGAAGACGACGACACGATCACGAAACACGACGGTCTGCGCGTGTTCGTCGACGCGTCGAGTATGAACTACATCGAAGGGTCGGTACTTGCCTACGAAGGCGGACTCCAGGGCGCGGGATTCCACGTCGAAAATCCCAACGTCGTCAGTGAGTGCGGGTGCGGTGAGAGTTTCCGAACCTGAACGTCTCCGACGCTGGGTCGTCCCGTTGGTGAACACGACAGTCGTCGAGTGAAGTACCTCGGGGACAAGCCCCGAGGCTTCACCGTTTAGGGCCGCACTTCACCGCAGGCGAATTTAATTCCCCCCGACCTTTTCCTTGCGGAATCGGCTGGAATTAACACCCGAACACACCGCGTGTCCGTGAGGGCCGGTCGCTCCACCACGACCCGTTGAAACTCCCGTCGCACCGCCAGTGGCGGGTTTTGAGAGGAGCCACGTTTCCAAATTGTCGAACGACCAGCAAAGGAATTGAGGTCGTCAACTCCATGCTTTGGGGTTATTTCTGGTCGTTATCATCATATAACTAGCTATAATGATAAATCTTGTGAAATAGTTTGACGGGCTTCACCCTCGGGGTCAAGCCCCGAGGCACTCGCCCTGCTCCGCCTGTAGAGGACGAACAGTGACTGACGGACGGAATAACCCCATAGACCACGTGTTTCAAGTCAGTGGCTTCTCTATGACACGTATGGGAATCGTCCGGGATTCGAAACACAGCGACGGTGCGCCGACGGTTGAAGGGACGGGGATCCGTGTCAAAGACATTGCCTCGGCGTATGAACACAGCGGCTATGAGCCAGACGAGATTACGCAATTGTATCCCGACCTCAGTCTTGGAGATGTGCATCGAGCACTCGCGTACTATTACGACCACATTGAGGACTTTCGGTCACCGTCGTCTGAGCCAGCCTCCGCATGACGAGGCCTCTGTACTGTGACGAAAGTATTTGGATCCCTGTGGCTGACGGACTCCGTCGCCGTGGGTGGACTGTCCACACGGCGAGGGAGGAAGCAACTCTTGGTGACCCCGACCAGGAACAGCTCCGATACGCAGTCGAGGGCGACGGGTTAGAGCACAGCGGACTGATCTACGTGCAACAGGCTGGCCGTCAGATCGGCGATGTTGTGAAAGCCGTCGATGAACACTTACAAAACCGACCTGCAGACGACACCTCGATACAATACCTGTGAACGTCCTTAGAGACACGTCTTGCGGTATCCGCCTGTTTCATCTGTCGAGTATCCATCGCCACCGCTCGGTGGATGGTCTGTACTGACTGTTCACCACAGATTGCAACGACTCCTGTCGAGAAGTCACCGCGCCAGCAGACCGGTTTCGCGGGCAATCGTGTACGCTTCGTAGCAAAACACCGCTCCCACGCCGAGTATCGCGCCCCAGAGGATGAGCGCAAACAGCGTCGGCCCGAGCACCGCCATCAGTCGTTCACCTCCTCGACGGTGCCGCCATCGGATGCAACCTCGTCCAGTCGGCCGACGTTCGAGAGGTTCTCCAGGTCGTGGTCGGTCGTGGACACTCGCGCGGCGAGGAGCGTCAGCCCCGTCGCCACGAGGAAGGCCCCGGCGAAGGAACTGAGATAGAGCGGGTCGGCCGCGGGCAGGAGGTCACCGACTACGGGCAGCCCGGTGATGAGACCCCGGAAATCGGGGAAGAAGGCCAGTCCGACGGCCAGGCCGCCGAGACTGCTTGCGAGTGCGCCGAGGCCGGTCAACCGCCGGGAGTACAGCCCATAGACCAGTGGGAAGCCAACGGCCGCACCGAGCAAGTCCGCGAAGAAGAACAGTCGGAGGACGCTCTGTGCCCGGAGGCTGACGTAGATGGCCGCAACTGCAACCACGACGGTCAGCGTGCGTGCACCGAGTTTGAGCGTGCGGTCGTCGGGGTCGGCCAGCAGTCGCGGCAGGTCGGCGGTGACGATACTCGATAGCGCGTTGAACAGCGTGTCGACGGAACTCATCACGAGCAGGAGTGCAACGAGGACGACGGCGAGGACGACCCACTCGGGGAAAGCAGACTGGAGCAGGAGGAAAAAGGCGATGTCGGCGTTGTAGCCCGCACTCGTCACGTCAGTGACGACATCGGCCTGGCCGACGGCGACGATGCCAAAGAGTGCAGCCAGAAAGACGATAGCACCGTTTGCGAGCGTGGCGCTACGGAAACTCCGGCGCACCGTCTCGTCGTCCTTGCCGGCGTAGATGCGCTGCCACCACGTCTGGTTGATGAGTTCTGCGCCAAGGATGGCGAAGGCAAGCGCCAGGCCGAACTGGAGACCAGCGGCAAAGCCGGGGTCGAGCAGCGTCGGATTCGTGGCGACGACGCCCTCGTGGATTGCACCCGCACCGCCGAGTGCGACCACCGCACCGGCAAGGGCGACGACGAGCAACGGCAGGACGAGCAGTGTCTGAATCGTGTCGGTGAAGATACTCGCACGGAGGCCGCCGTAGCCGGTGTACAGCAGGACGAACCCGCCCACGAGGACGGCAGTCTGCCACTGGGGAACGCCAGCGACTAATGCGAGTGCGCCGGAGATGCCGGTCAACTCGGCAGCGAGGAAGATGAACATATAGAGCATACTCACGACGAGGACGAAGGCGTACATCGCGTCGCCGTAGCGGGCGTGGGCGTACTCCGTCAGCGAGTGTCCATCGGGGACGACCGCCCGGAGTCGCGGCCCAATTTTCGCGTAGGCGAGCATCGGCACCGCCTCACCGATGGCGTAGCCGATGACGGCCGCAATCCCGAAACCCGCGCCTGCTTCGGGTGCCGAAAACAGAATCCAGACGCCCATCACCGACGCGACGAGCGTCGCGGTGAGTTGCCCGCTGTCGGCGGAGTTGCGCGCCGAGATGAGGTCTTCGACGGAGTGGACGGCACCGCGGGAGTACCAGAGTCCAAGGCCAGTGAACAGCGCCAGCGTGCCGACGGTCAACGCGAGCGCGACCGTGCTGCTCACCATGCTGGCTCACCTCCCGCGACGGCCGCTTCGGGGTCGAGTGCCGCATCGAAGAAGGCGACCTCCAGTTCGACAGTCCGGCGGAAGAGACGTTCGAGCCGCGCCTGTCGACGTGGCGAGGCGGCGGCACCCTCCCGGTCGAGTTCCGCGCGAAGCCATCCCACGAACGATTCGAACGCCTCGTTTGCGTGCAGTGCAATCCACTCGTCAAAGTAGAACTGTGCGGGTGACTCCTCGGGTTCGGGTGTCGCCCAGGAGAGATACACCCACTCCGCAGGGACGAGCACGGCAAGCGTCTCGGCGTAGCCACCCTGTCGAGTCGCTCGCTCCAGTAAGTCCTCGAAGGCTCGCGTCGCGGGTGTCAGTGCTGGCTCCGTCCGCTCCTGGTCAGGCACGTCCAGCGCGTCGAAGGCCCGCTCGAAGTAGTCGTCCTCATCGGACGTGAGCACGCCAAGGAAATCAGACAGACGGGATTTGCCAGCCATCGTGGGAGCATCACCGACGGCGTGACCGAAGGCACCGACCAGCGTCTCCACGAACGCGTAATCCTGTACGAGATACCGGCGGAATGCTTCGTCATCCAGTGTCCCCGCGCGGAGTTGCTGTGTGAACGGATGCTCGACGGCCTCCGTCCAGGTCGGGCCGGCCTGCGCTCTCAGCCAGTCGGTGAATCGCTGGTCGTCGAAGGCCGGTATCGACGGCGATGGTACCTCGTCGCCAGTCATGCCGGCCACTCCTCCTGTCGCCAGGCAGCGTCCCAGAACAGGTACTCGTAGCGGGCGGAGGTGCGGAACAACTCCCGGTAGCGCTCGCGGTCTGTCTCGGTCGCATCTGCGGCCACGTCGTCCATCAGGTCTTTGCACCACTCGGTGAGTTCGGTGAACTCCTCGCCGCTGTACATCTCGACCCACTCGGCATAGCGGTCGTCCTCGGGCAACCCACCCTCGGCGAGGCGTTTCCCAGTGACGTTGAATCCCCACATACAGGGCAACAGGGCGGCGACGAGGTCACCGAAGGTACCGGTCGCCGCCGTCCGAATCAGGAAGTCGGTGTAGGCACGCGTCGTCGGCGACGGGTCGGTCGCCTCCAGTTCTGCCTCGGAGATGTCGAACTCCGCGGCGTAGGCCCGATGCAAGTCCATCTCGGTGTGAATCGTCGAATCCAGCAACTCCGCGAACGTGCCCATCCGCTGGAGGTCGGGCGCACTCGCCGCGCCGTAGGCGAACAGGCGCGCGTACTCGACGAGATACACGTAGTCCTGGCGTACCCAGTACCGGAACGGTTCTGTCGCAAGCGTTCCGTCACCGAGTTCTTCGACCATCGGATGGTCACAGATGGCGTCCCAGACAGGGTCGCCAATGTCGGCGAGGTCGTCGGTGAAACTCATACCCAAAGACGATGATCGAGATGGATATAATTTACTGATATAACCCGATTATGTAAGCAGGTGTGTCGAATTTATATGGCTCTCGGTCGATGGTCAGGTATGTCGCTGATACTGCCGGGGGAGATACTCGCAGAAGAGGTACTCCCAACGGTGCGCGCGATGCTGGCACGCGCACTCGCAGAACGTGACCTGACTCAACAGGAGATTGCATCCCATCTGGGAGTGACACAGGCTGCGGTGAGTTCCTACCTCGGCGGGACGGCGCCGGAAGAGGGACCGATTGCAGGAGATAGACGGACACAGGCAACCGTCGAGCGCATCGCCGACGGGTTCGCCACCGGTGCGATGGACAGTTACGAGGCGCTGGCGGAGTTGCTCGCGCTGATTCGGGAGTTCGAAGACCGCGGCCCTATCTGTGAACTCCACGAGGAGGCGATGCCCGCCCTCCAGGGGTTAGGCTGTGACCTCTGTGTCCGCGGCACCGACGACGAATTGAGTACGGAACGGAAGACGCTCGCCAGCGTTCGAGTGGCCGCGCGAACCCTCGCGAATGGCACCGGGGTCGCAGACTACATTCCAAAGGTTGGCACCAACGTGGGCATGGCACTTCCCGACGCGACGGCGTCCCACGATATCGCAGCGATTCCGGGACGCATCTACGCGATGGGCGACCGGGTCGAAGTCCCGGCGAACCCGGAGTTTGGGGCCTCCGAACACGTCGCCAGTCTCGTCCTCGCGGCGATGACTGTCGACCGCTCGATGCGTGGTGCGCTCAACCTCGCCACCGACGACGACCTACTGGCAGCGGCACGCGAACACGGCATCGACCCCATGGAGTTCGACGCGGGCTACGAGGGGCGAGACGCCAGACTCCGCCACCGACTACAGGAACGGGAGTCGGTACCGCAGGTCATCTACCACCGCGGTGCGTTCGGTATCGAACCTATCACGTACGTGCTGGGATCCTCCGCAGAGGAGGCAGCGTCGCTTGCTGTCACGCTCACGGCGGCCGCAGCCGAGAACACGGAGTGACCGGCGGCGGCTTCGAAAGGAAGTTACGCCGGCCCCACGTCACATCTTCCAATGAACTTGCTGGAGACAGCGCGGGCCGCGCTCGCGTCTGGCCCGCTCTGTGACGCCTGTCTCGGTCGTCTCGTCGCCGACCGGAGCTTCGGGCTGACCAACGACGAACGCGGCCACAGCCTTCGCGTCACCGTGGCACTGGACGACGACGAGCCGTTCGAACCCGACGAGGACTGCTGGGTCTGTGAAGGCGAATGCGACCGCTACGAGTGGTGGGCCGAAAACGCCGCTGCCGCCGTCCAGGGCTACGACTTCGACACCTACCAGGTCGGAACGCGCGTCCCGCCGCTGCTCGAAGAAAACGACCTCCTGCTCCGCGAAGAGGC
>CAZFOF010000013.1:0-17630 GCA_964520265.1 uncultured Halobacteriales archaeon
CCCAACAAAGAATACATCAATCGAACGTCACTCCTTGATATGGGAATCGGACATCTCTACGTGCATTATCTCTACCCTGGGGAAAGCAAGGCATTTCTCACTCAGCGCAATGAACAGCTGTGGGAGCATTATCATGCGAAACAGTCCGAGGAAATGGAGTACGTGTTCGACGAGTACAGCGGCGGGACACTATCGTTGATGGCTGACCCGATAGGAGGGTCCATCGAACCGTTCAGCGCCGACGACCCGCCTGAAATCGAGCGCGGGCCAGACTATCCACGATTGGAACTGTCGATAGATGCTGACCAACAGATTCGGTTTCCTGTGGAGCTGGAGGGGAAGGAAACTGAGAAGTACGTGTCAGAGGCAGTTTCGGTAATCCGGGAAATCTACGAACTGCTGGAGCCAAAGCCGACCCTCGTCTACGGGTTGCCAGGCAACTACCACGAGACAATTGTAGTAAACGGGTTCGACCACCCAGTTTCCGACGAATCGCTGGCTGAAAACCGTATTGAATACATCCCATGGCTCGTCATATTGCCCCCAGCAATCGTTGACACCTACGGTCGAGAGACAGTGCTGTCGGCACCAGCCTGGCAGGTCGAAGAACTCACTGACGGCGCAATTTTGCTGGTCGCATACTCTGATCTCGTCCACGGAAAGGATCTGGACACTGCTCCCAGTAACCACCATCTTGGACTCCCTGACCCCTGGGAAGACCTCCGCCATCAGTAAGCTGCTATCTTTCGGCAGTGAAGCCAAATCGAGAGAGGTTGTATATAGCGCCATATAGTTTATCAGCTGCAGCGCACGCAAATTTGCTATATTGGTTTCATCGCGCAAACTAAATAGTATGGATAAATTTATATCTAAGTTGTTAGGATTGGGAATGACCATCGGCCTCACTTCTGGAAATATCGACATCCAGCTGTGACATTCTCAGAACAGGACAGTATCTGAAAACTCAGACCATCACCACGAGTGGCTACAATGACCAAGGAATCGGGCCCGAAGTTATGTTCGGACGAGAAGGCTGCACCGCAGATACAACGAGTACAACACTCAAACTACTGCCGCGTCAGCCGTGCATCACTATATTCCTACGATACAGCACCTCTCGGTAAATTCTAGCAGCTCAGACGTGACACAGCAATTAGGGGGCACAGAGGTGTTCCCATACCCATCTTCTGACCTCTCGAGTTATCGGCAATCTCTCGTACAAACGGAGTGAGCGCAATCCACTGCACGCGGCGAAGCCGACCGTACAGCCTTTCTCGCGTAGATTTTTCTGGGGATGGTTCTCGCAGCGAGCGAAGCGATAGGGTAACCCGACTGGCAAACAGATACTCGGACTGAATAACTGAGCAGGAGACTCATCTCCTGCAGTCCTGAAACCAACCACCTGGTGAACTGTTTGTTGACCGCTATCAAACTAGAAACGATGGTCACAGTGTCTCTGTCTGCAAATTTTCATCTGCGATGACTGCTTCGAGTCACTTCGGGAACTCCTCTCGCTTGTCTCTAATGCGCGCATCGAATTCGTTGTCCATCTGCCGGCCCAATTATTGCCCTCCTCGCGATAGCACTCTGCCGCACGGTCGTAAGCCGACTCATACGGACTGCTGTACGTCAGTACCGGACTGACCGCACGAGTGCGGTCGTCCCAAAAAACAGTTGAAGCAATCCGTATCAGAACTCTCCATCTCCGAGGACCCGAAAATCACCGCGAGACCCGGTACGAGTCCCTCGCGAGCGCCGTCGAATGCCACTTCATCGAGTAACCCCCTGCCAGCTCCGTGCCCCGTCGAGCACATCGGCGACACTGTTGTCCGGTCTCAGCAAGGCGATGACAGAGTCCTCCGGCAAATAGATATTTCACAGCGTAGCCGAAGGCTGTCGGGTCGGCCACCAGGGGCTCAGACACCTACGCCTCGGCCCGCCCGTCGACAGGTGTGGGTCTCCTCTGACTACCGGGCGATCATGTGACTCACTAGTCAGAGCCATCGATTGTTGGCGACCACGTAATTGCGGTCTGATATTGTCCAGAGGGATTGGTGAATGCACGAGATACTTTACCTGAAATCTCCCAACCCTATTGACCCGGCAATTTCGGCTGCTGTTGTGATGCAGTGGCCTTCTCACCACGAACTACTTATAAAAGGCCTGTTTGAACCGACTTTGCATTACTGACTCCAGGGGTTGGCGTTAGAATGAAGGCCAACACGACGTTTCGCTAAATAGTGACAGTTTGTCACCAATTCTGGTGGTGGCAAAATCACACTCACAAATAATCCACTTACTTGTGTGTGTAGTACTCTAAATTGTATTATTTCTGTCCAATTGCGGCGTCTGGGCATACTACGACTACAAATAAGGGTCTTTAGCTGGGTACGTGGGATTAGATTGATGTGGGTGGGCTGTGAGTCCCTGTGTATGGGTCAATCTGAGAAGGATACATCGCGAACGGTGGTGAAGACCTACCTCCCTGCCTACCAGCGCGACGAATGGGACGAACACGCAGAGAAACTGGAGATGAGTCGCAGTGAGTTCGTCAAGTCGATGGTACAGGCTGGACGTCGCGGGTTCGAATCTGGCGACTCGCCAGCGCCGGCAGGAGACGGGTCGACTGACGAGTCTGACGCGAGTGGTGGAGCGGGTGCCGACTCTATCGAGTCTGCTGTGATGAGTGCTCTTTCCACAGACGAGTATCTCTCCTGGGACGAACTCCTCGACGCTGTCTCCAGTGACCTCGAAACCCAACTCGAAGAGATACTGCAGGAACTGCAGGCCGCTGATACCGTCCGGTACAGCGGCCGTCACGGCGGGTACACCCTTGAACAATGAGTGGCGAGACGTCACAGCGTGGAGCCGACGACGGCCCAGTTGCATACTTCCTCGATGATATTACCTACCAGGGCAAGGCCGAGCGAACGCGGGCGGCCTACGAGCGTGTGCTCCGGGATTTCGAGACGTACCTCCACTCTCGTGACCTCACGTTCGACGATGCGAACCACCGGGACTGTATGGCCTATATCCACGGTCTCCGGGGTGATGTCGCGTCAAGTACTGTCGCTACCTACGCCTCCTACCTGCATCGGTTCTACGACTATATGACGCAAGTCGACCGCTTCGAGGACAATCCGATGTCGCTCGTCCTCGAAGAAATCGACGAATCCATCAACACCGACCCTGCCCGGCGTGACATCTCACTCTCCGAGATGCGTTCCTTCGTGAGCACAATTTCGCATCCCCTCCATCGAGCGATATTTGCGACACTCCTGAAAACCGGAATTCGGGCTGGTGAGCTGTGTAACCTCGACTTGCGCGATATTGCGCTTTCCGATGCACCGGTCGCCCTCCAGAGTCGTGCACAAATCGAAACGCGCCCGGGGTCGATGTACGTCGATGACGAGCCAATCGCTGGTGAGGCCTACAACGGAGAAACACGAACGGCGTCGAACAAGCGAAAACGCGCGACGACGATTCCTGTCGATGACGAACTGGGGTATATCCTCTCACGGTGGCTTGCCGTCCGGCCGGATGCTCGCTCGTCTGCTGAGCCGCTGTTCGTCAGCACGACCGATGAGTGGGGCAAACGCCTGACTCCCGACATGGTTCACCACGTCGTCGAACAGCACGCACGCCGGTATGGCTGGTACAGAGACGGAGGCGGCCCCGAGGAGAACGTGACGCCACACTATTTCCGGCACTTCTTCACGACCCATCTCCGCGACAGAACCGGTGACCGCGGCATCGTGAAGTATCTTCGGGGTGATGTCGCACAGGATATCATCGACACTTACACACACGACTGGGGCGATAGGGTCAGAAGTGTCTATGAAAACAATATTTATAACGTGCTATAATAAGTCGGTTGGCCATATCTATAAACCACATATTACGATAAACAATGAATACTGCAACCGCTGTATATGCGGGACACAGTAGTTTCCGTGCGAGATGGTTGCGCCCCAGGCGAATTTCCTATAAAAATAAAGTACCCTTGTCTCGCACGTACGCGTATGGGTGATGTGGATATCGACGACGTCGACAGGGCAATTCTGTACGCGCTACAGGAGGATGCTCGCGGAATGTCGTCCGGCGACATCGCAGAGCGAACCGGCACATCGGACAGCACCGTCCGCAAACGAATCCAACGCCTCGAATCAGAAGGTGTCATCAAAGGCTATAGCGCAGACGTGAATTTCCAGAAGTCCGGCTACCCACTTCGGATGTTGCTCTTTTGTACAGCGACGATTCCCGAACGCGGTGACCTGATTCCTGAGATTCTGGCAATCGACGGTGTCGTCTCTGTTCAGGAACTGGTCACCGGCGAACAGAACCTCCTCGTGACAGTTGTCGGGGAGTCAGACAGTGACATCACACCCGTCGCTCAGGAACTTCTCGATATGGGACTCACCATCGCCGACGAAGTCCTGATGAGAAGCCACGAGACCACGCCGTTTGGTGAGTTCGACACCGACGCATAACCTACACTACCGTACTTCGAGTTCAGAGGCGTTCGTCTCCAGCGAATTCACGCTGTGTCGTGACGTCTGGTATCCGGACTCGACGCCAGTACCACGATAAGCCACATCGTTTTCAGGGTGGCTCACACCGCAGCGAGTCGTGAGCCCGACAACCATCCGTATCCACAACTGCTACCCTCCCACTTCTTGTCTCGCTGGATTTTGCCACAACCAATCTGGGTGGCAATGACTAACACGTTCTTGGATAGTTCCTTAGAGAACAATCTGGTAATATAATAAGATTTAATAACCAGATTGTTCTTATCGGTGGTAGACGCGACCGATTGCTGAACTGGTGGGAGATATACCCGCCGCTGCAGTGGTCGGTCGCAGACGAGCTAAACGATGACGGGAAACGACCAGTCGACGACTGTGGGACAGCTTCCAACTCCAAGTAATGTGCAACCGCAACTCCCAGCGACACTGACGCGACTCGCGTGGATGCTGTGTCTTCTGAGTTCTATTGTACTGCTCGCCACACTGTTGAGTGGGCAAACCTGGGAACTGACCGGGCTGGTGGTTGTTGATGGACTCACCGCCGTGATGTGGGTGGCTGTTACCTTCTTTAGCGGTATCGTCCACAGCTATTCCCGGCGGTATATGAACGGAAACCACACGGTAAATCGGTTCTTCGCTCGTGTGTTTGCGTTCACGCTGACTGTGATGGTGCTGGTCGCAGCAGACAACATCCTCCTGTTCGGGGTCGCGTACGTCGCCATGGGGCTGGTGATGGCCACTCTCATCGGGCACGTGGAGGGCTGGCAACAGGCACAAACCGCTGGTGCACTCGCGCGCCGGTACTTTCTCGCGAGTAGTGGGTTCCTCGCGCTTGCACTCCTCACACTCTGGTACCACACCGGGAACGTGACAGTGTCAGGTATTGCATCGGGTGTCGATACCACCGCCTCAGTCGTCGTGTTGTTCGCAGCCGGTGGACTCGTTGTTGCGGCGATGATCCAGTCGGCTCTCGTTCCGTTTCACACGTGGTTGCTCTCGTCGATGACAGCCCCAACACCTGCTTCTGCGTTGATGCACGCAGGATTTGTCAACGCCGGCGGAATCGTCCTCGTGCGCTTTGCTCCAGTCATTACAGTCGACCCGGCGGTGATGGTGGCGATTACTGCCATCGGTGCTGTGAGTGCGCTGCTCGGGAAGCTTCTGAAGACTGTCCAGACCGACGTCAAGGGGGCGCTCGGTTGCTCGACCACTGGGCAGATGGGCTTTATGATTATGCAAGCCGGGCTCGGCTTCTTTGGGGCGGCCATCACTCATCTCGTCCTCCACGGGTTCTACAAGGCCTACCAGTTCCTCTCGGCTGGAGAGCGGGTCACACAGAAAAACCCAACGGCAGCGACAGCGACCACGTCAACTGGGCCAGTAGCTCTCGCCGTGATTGCTGCCACCGGGCTCGCAGGCGGTGTGGTATTCGCGGCGCTCACTGGTAAAGGCACGTCACTGGATACCGGACTGTTGCTCGCTGGGCTCGTCGTGTTGACTGTACTGCACAGTGCCCGTGAGATTGTAACGCAATCCTCGCTGCCGACTGGGATTCGGTTCGGAGCCGTTCCGCTAATTGCATTGCCCGCAATTGCCATCTACGCTGGCGTGTACCGCCTTATCGAGGGACTCCTCGTCGGACTGCCGGCGGTTGGACAGCCAGCAGAACTGACTGCAATCCATGGTATCCTTGCTGGTGCGTTCCTGTTGGCGTATCTCGCCGTCGAGAGCGGCGTCTACAAACAGAGTCACCGCCTGTACGTCGCATTGGTGAACGCTTCACAACCATCGTCTGAGACGCTCCTCACCTCCACGGAGGAATACAATGAGTACTGAATCAACCATCAAGAAGAGTATCGAAACAGCAGCAGACACCGTCGGCTCGGTCTGGCCGTTGCACTCGTTTGTGACGGCAAATCCACTGGCTGGATTCGAAGACCAGCCGTTCCACGAGGCAGTCGATGACGCCGCAGAGACACTCGGTGGGGACGGCTACCCCAGCGCCGACGTGTTCCGCCAGGCGTGGCAAACGGGACAGATAGACACCGAACTCCTGTGCCAGGAGTTGCGCACCCATGGCTACGATGCCGACCCCGAAGCGACTCTCGAACGTATGGAATCTGTCGATACAGTCGAGGAGGGCGATACGCACACCGCGACAGACCGTGTAGATGCTCTGCTCTCGAAATGGCTGGCGGCTTTCCTCGACGAGGGGAACGCGACCTGGGCGATGCCAGACCGTGAAGACGGGTTCTACGAGGCATTTTGTACCGTTGCTCCACACGACGACGAGATACCCGGCGAGTCGACCGCCTCACTTCCCGAACAGCCTGTCGAGGCTATCCGTGACTGTCTGGACGCCTATCCAGTGGGCCAGTGGCGGGATGTCTTCGAGTGCCAGCTATCTGCACTCCCGGGTTGGACGGGGTTCATAAAACAGCGCGCCGACGACAGTGGTGCCTGGCAGTCGACCTATCCGATTACACTCACGGAGTATCTGGCGGTTCGTCTGATACTCGCTGACGCTTTCGACGCGCCGATTGCACCCTCCGAAGCCCCGGACAGTAAACACCAACAAACAGCTGAGACCGTCCCCCTCGCAGAGGTCTGGTTGACTGCCTGGGAAGCGACCTATCGTCAGCAGTTGGTCGAGGAGATGACCGAACAGAGCGAAGCACTCGAAGAGACGACGGCGGAAGACCGCCCGGCAGCACAACTGGTCTTCTGTATCGACACGCGCTCGGAAATCATTCGCCGCCACATCGAAGCTGTCGGTAACTACGAGACGCACGGATACGCCGGCTTCTTCGGGATTCCGATGCAGTACGACGACTACGAGACTGACGTGACCGTCGACGCCCATCCGCCGATTCTCGACGCACAACACCGCATCGCCGAGCGCCCCACCGATGACGACCACGAGACGTTCGACACCTATCACGCTGTGCGTCAGGCTGGAAAGCGGACTCTCAAGCGTCTCACGAACAACGCTGCGACGGCATTCAGTTTCGTTGAGAGTGCTGGAGCAGGCTATGGGCTCTCGCTTGCTGCCCGCACGCTGTTGCCGACACGCGTCGAGCAGTTACTGGAGACCACCGACGACTACGTCCCGGACAGCCACGAGTTCTGTGAGCCAACCGTGGACTACAATCCCGATTCCGTCAGAGAACTCCGCGAGGGGCTCACACTCGAAGAGAAAGTGGAATACGCCGAAACTGCCTTCGAACTCATGGGATGGGAGCAGTTCGCCCGCGTCGTCGTCTTTACCGGCCACGCCAGCCAGACCGCGAACAATCCGTTCGATTCGAGTCTGGACTGTGGGGCCTGCGCCGGTAACCCAGGCGGCCCGAGCGCACGTGTCCTCGCTGCCATCTGTAACGACGAAGCAGTCAAAGCAAACCTCCGTGAGCGCGGGATTGCTATCCCCGACGACACTGTCTTCGTCGCTGCCCAGCACAACACGACCACCGACGAGATAGAACTCTACGACAGCAACGTTCCCGAGAGCCACTCCGACGATATCGAAACCTTGCGTGCGGATCTGGCGACCGCCCGTGCCGGTGCAACAGCCGAACGCGCCGACAGCATGGACTCGTCGGCTTCAGAGGGCGTCCGTGAGACCGCACGCCGCGCGGCCGACTGGGCAGAGACTCGCCCGGAATGGGGACTGGCCGGCAACGCGGGCTTCGTCGTCGGCCCGTCAGGACTCACCGACGGGCTCGATCTGGACGGACGCGCGTTTTTACACTCGTATGACTGGAGTCGTGATACAGAGGGCGACGCCCTCGAAGCAATCATGACCGGGCCGATGGTCGTCACGCAGTGGATAAACACCCACTATTACTTCGCGACGGTCGACAACGCCGTCTACGGGAGCGGTTCGAAGGTAACTCACAACCCTGTCGGAAATATCGGTGTCTACCAGGGTAACGGTGGTGACCTGGTGACCGGACTCCCGTTGCAGTCGCTGATGAGCGCTGACGACCAACTGTATCACCAGCCTTTGCGTCTCTCGACTGTGATTCACGCGCCCGTCGAGCGTGTCACAGATATCCTGTCTGACCAGACCGACCTAGCCGAACTACTCGACAATGGCTGGCTGTCCCTGACGGTCGTCGACCCCACACAGAACCACCGCGCGTTCCATTACGAGGGTGAGCTGTACTGGACGCCGGTTGCAGAGCCACCGGAAACGGTTGCAACTCCCGCCAGCGCGGACGACTGAACTCACGCCGTCTCATCGGGGAGTCGCTCGTCAGACCACGCACGTCCCAGGTCGAAAAACAGTGTGGTCAAAATTGTGAGCGCGAGCGGCCCTGCGATGAATCCGACGAGGCCGATTGTCAATCCTCCGCCGACGAATCCGACGAAATACAGCGTCTGTGAGAGTCCCTCTGGATTATCCAACCGATTCCGTGCCAGGTCGACAGCCACTGACGGGACGGCGACGATAAAGACGGCACCGACGCCAGTTATGACGAGCGCTTGGAGCAGTTCACCGCTGAAGACGTGAAACACAGCGAGGCCGAAGACGAGCGGTGCTGCCGAGATGAATGGCAACACCCAGAGGACGGCCCCGGCAAGTGCAAGCGCGTACGGAACAGCGTATCCGAGCGTGAGGAACACACCAAGTCCAGCGATGTATGTCGTCACTCCGCCGAGGATAACGAGAACGTAGTGACCGAACAGCACCTCCCGAATCCGATAGTGCATCGAATTGATGAGTCCATGATACGCTGACGGAACGGGGCCAAAGACCAGCGAGCGGAGACTCTTGTGGTAGTACAGCAGTGCAAAGACGATGAAGGCGTAGACGATGAATTTCGCGGAGATGACAGACAGTTGCCGCCCCAGAAAGACCGCGAGTCTGGAGATATTCGGCGTGATAGCCTCTTGTAAGGGTGTCAAATCCAGCACGTACTGGTCGCCTGCAATCAGAATCGAGAACGTCCCGTTGAGGGACGTCAACACGTCGATGAGGGCCTGTCGCCGCGAGTACAACACGAAGGCAAAGGGGGCGAGTAGTATCAGGCTGATGAAAACCCCGACGATCGTCGTAAGGATGGCACTCCAGTAGGCTGGGAACCCGTATCTGACCAGCCAGCGATGAATCGGCAACAGCATATAGCTTGCCGCCACCGCGATAATCACCGTGCCGATGACACGAGACAGGACAAATGCCGCCGCCAGCGCTATTGTCAGTACCGCGCCCACCAACACCGCTCGTCGGTGTCCGCTCACAACGACGACATCGACCGATTCACGCTAAAAGTTTCCCCTCGATTACTGCACCGGCGCGTCGACCGTCGACGCCATGAGGTCACGCACGGTTTCTGCGTCTGCATCGACTTCGGACTCGTTTGCGAGCAACACCGTCTGGCTCGGGAACAACTTCTCACCCAGGACGAGTCCGTTCTCGCGCGCCGTCGAGCCAGTCACCGTGAGATACACCCCGATGCCGGCCTCGGCGATGGCAGTCTCCTCCTCGATGCCTTCCGGTGGGTACGTGAATTCGATGCCTTCGAGGGTACCGGTACCGAGCACCGCTTCGACGAGGCGTTCGTACCGCGGTGAGATACAGAAGTTGCCTTCGTACTCTTTGACGAACTCTCTGTCGAGTGCACCCGTGCCGTCTTCGAGCACTTCTGGCATCGCCAACAGCGTGTGGTGGACGGTGTCACCGAGTCCGGAGACGACACGAACGTCAGTGTCCAGCGGGTCGATGCGGTCGTTGATTTCCGAGAGCGATTCGATTGCCTCGTCTCGCAACTGGACGACCTCTTCGAGCACGAGGTCGGCGCTGTCGAACCCGAGTGCAAACTCGTGTGTCCGGAGTGCGCGAAACGGTTCCTCTCGGCCGACGAGTTGGACGGCCACGTCTCCGGCCGGGACGGTGACGCTATCGAAGACGATGCGTCGTGGCATCCCGTTGCGGTCGTCGCGAAAGAGCGTATATTCGGGTTCGGTCGGGTCAGAAAGGTCGCTGTAGTCGGCGAGTCGCGTGTAGACGTCGCGGTCGGCCTCCTGTTTGTCCTTGGTGATGGCCTTCTCGAACCTGAGCGTCGAGATGATGTCGTCGGCGGTCTCTTCGGCTCCGGTCAACTGTGCGAGCCGTTCGAGTACCCCCTCGAGCGGTCGCCCCTTCCGGGGGACAGCCACTCGTACTGTCCTCATTGGAGAAGGTCAAGATAGCCCGGAACAAAACACGTCCGGTTTTTCTCGCCCCTGGCACGGTACCGCGTGTCACTACCCGCCGAAGGTGGACTTGATCTGCTCTTGCCAGTCGCGCAGCTCGTTGATCTCCGATTCGATGTCTTCCATCCGTCCGGCGATGTCGCCCTCCGTGACCTCTTCTTCGAGTTCTTCGATGGATTCTTCGAGGTCGTTGATGGTCTCTTCGAGTTCGCTGACTTCCTCGTCGACGTTGTCGGCGGTTTCAGTCGCCGCCGAGACGTCGTCTTCCATCGCGTCGATGTCGTTGCTGAACTGGTCGAGCTGAGATTCGAACTCCTCGATGAGCTGTGCGCCGGTGCCGTTTTCCTCGAGGAATTCTTCGAGGGCGTCGGTGTAGGCGCGGAGGTCTGCAACGTCAGACTGCAGACGCTCGACGCGTGCGTCGGTCACACCGTCGGTTTCCTCGCTCGTGTCGTCCCTGTCGGCGAGTTCGTCGATGGCACGCTGGAGGAGTTTGAGGTCGTCGACGGAGGCCTGGTCTTCCCGAATCTCGTTAGCAATTGTGCTCACGACAGAGCCCTCGACGGAGACGGTGCTTTCCGTCTCCGAGCCATCCGTGTCGCCCTCGTCGCTGGCAGCGCCCGACGTTCCGTTGTTCGTGACGGTCGTCTCTTCGTCCGGTGAGTTCGGGTCTTTCAGTTCCAGTGTCTCGATGTTCTCCTCAGAGTCGGTGTCGTCCTCGGACTCCTCTTCGATTTCTGGCACCTCGTCTTCGGGGAGGGCATCCTCGATATCGTCTCCCTCTTCGAGTGGGGGGTCTACCTCGTCGATGACGGGTTCTGTCAGAAACTGATCGATGTCGTCTGTGCCTGTCGCGCGAATGCCGTAGACGGTAGTGTACTCGGCTTGCGCTCCGAGACTCTTTTCGAACGCAATCTCTTTATCGTCGATTGTCCAGAACTCGCTGCCATACTCCGGATGAAAGCCGAGGTCTTCGACCTCGACACTATCGGGCACCTCGTCTGAGAGGCGAACCGTCACTTCTTCGTCGCGCTCGGAAATCAACTCGAACGCGATGGCGGGGACGGGGAACTCATCTTCCTCGAATCGTTTGACGACTCGCACCCCGTCAGAAGAGACGGTTACCTCCTCGTACGACTGTGAGTTACTCATGGTACAATGTGCCTCCTTGGACAGTATTAAAGGTATTTACTGTTATACACTCGGGAGAATCCCAGGAAGCGAGAATCGGTCAGATATCGGTTCTGTCTCCTATTTCTAGGATTTCCAACGTCCGGGGATACTCGAAACTCCGTGTATGTTCGTGCAGGGCAGTCGGGTCGGCTGTGAGTCCCTTCCACATGTCCCAGTGTGTGGGTACGAGCGCCTCGACGCCGAGTTCCTGTGCCGCCTCGACGAGCATATTCTCGTCGTTGTACCACTTCGTCCGTTTCGGCTCTCGGGTCTCTTTGTCCGGTATCATCCCGACACTGCCGAAGGCCAACACGCCCAGGTCAATGTCGTACTGCTCGCCAATTGCCTCGAACTCCCCTGGCCGTGCGTCGCCGCCGTGAAAGAACGTCCCCGACTGGTGCTCGATGACGTACGAGACGGGGTGTGTCGCGTCGGGGTCGTTTGCAGGTTCGACGTGGACTGTCAGGTCTCCGATGCGAATCGCGTCATCCTCTCTGACGCGTTCGAGTTGGTTTGGTTCGATGTCCCACTCTTCGAGCCAGCCTTCAGAGCGAACCACGTCGATGCTTGCATCGGGGCCATAGAAGGAGGCGTCGGTCGCTTCGAGAATTGGGGCCTGACTCGAACCGTGGACGTGGTCGGTGTGTTCGTGTGTCGCCAACACAGCGTCGGCTTCGACCACGTCTGTTGGGTCGAATGGCACGGGAATCATTCGCACTGTCCGTGGCGGGTCGCCGGTACCGAGATAGGGGTCGATAAAAAGTGTCGTGCCGCTGGAACTTTTGCAAACGAATCCGTTACAGCCGAGATACCAGACGGCGAGGCCGTCCGGCTCTGCGTTGGCGACCGCTTCGGGGAGCCAGTCGCCCCAGTCGCTGTGAATCGTCTCCATATGCGATGGCTCGCCTGGGAGGGGCTAAAAACTGTGTGTCTGTCCGGTCTGCACGAATCGATGCAACGACGATTCAGTCGTGACAGCAGCCGCCGGCTTTCTCGCCGAAGTCGACGGCGAGGGGTTCGCTGATCTGTTCGTTCAGCGCCTGCAGACGGAGTTCGAGGTCGTTCTGAGCTTGGAGAAACTCACTCATGACGGGGATGTCGTGGAGGTCTTCCTGTGCTTGCTGGAGCGTTCGGAGTTCGTCCTGTGTCGCCTGGCCGGTCTGGCGGGCCATCATGTACTCCTCGCGAATCTGCTCGAACTCCTCGATTGCGGCCTGGGCCTCCTCGTCGGCCTCGACTTCCTCTTTGGCCTCGTTGAAGGCCTCGTACTCCGGCATCTCCGTGATTGCCTCGCCAAGTTCACGAGCGAGGGCGTCGACAGTGTCTTCTTCCGATGCGGGCGTGTCGGTCTCGATGCTCATGTCCGCAAGATAGGGATTGGTGGCCTATAGGGTTGCCGATGCCCTGTGTCACTGGAACAATTACGCCGTCAGCGTGTGGTATAGCAGTAGCTCAGGGTGTCATAGAACAGTTCGCAAGGTGGTTGGTTTCGGACTGTTGGAGACGAATCATCTGCTCAGTAAGCGTGCGTATCCCGCACGAAGTTACTGCCCGTTTTCAGCTAAACGAACTACTCAGTACTGAAATATTGGTTATAATAGAGCAGCGAAATTACTATATCTTGGTAACTGCAGGATATACTATTATGCTCAATCGACGGCGATTCTGTCTATCCGCTGGTATGGCTGCGGTCGCCTCAACTGGCACTGTTGTCGGTCAGACGACTGCCCAACAGGAGATACAGGTGAGTGGTACAGTACGCTCAGAGGTGGATGCCGATCCAGCAAGCACAACCATCGAAATATTCAAAACGTCCGATCCATCCCAAAGCCTACAGGCCACGATCGAGTCTGACGGGCAGTTTAGTGGGTCGCTTCCTGGCACTGGAACCTACCAGCTAGTTTATATTAACCAAACGAGTACGGCCGAGCTTATTACAGAACAAGATGATCTGCCGTTGGTGTATTATTTTACTGAGATGGAGATTACCGACGGGGGTGATCTCGGTGAATTCGTTCTTCCAGAAGGCGAACCAGTCTCGATTCAGTGTGTCGATACTGATGGCAGGCCAATCGAGAACCTCCCAGTGAACTTTCGTTCGGAGAACGGATACGAGGTCCAACCTGATGCATTCACGACGAATCCCGAAGGGTACGTCCAGTTCTCGGATGCTTCAGAACCAGGTGTCGAGCTGGCAGGAACTACGACAATCGAGATCCGACCACAGTCTGGCTCTCCAGTCCAACTCAGGGAAATAGCTGTCACCGAGCAGATGGACCTGAGACTCACTGTTACGAAGCCATCCCAGTATCAGAATGTAGAGATCAACGGCGCGACAGCCAGCGACGAACAATCCAGCGGGACAGTATCGGCCCAACCCAGCGAGACAGTATCGGCCCAACCCAACGGGACCACCGGAGCAGCCGGGCGTCAACGTGGGTTCTTTTCAAACTCTGGAAATGAGCCGGCCTTTCTATCGAATCCAATCAACTTGACGACGTTGGGATTCCTGTTATCAGTGGCTGGGATTATCCATCAGATGCTGGGAGGAAAATAACGATGGCGCGAGGACTACCGGCAGTTTGGAGTACGCTGTTAGGTGCGCCATTCGCCGGAGGTGGGGCCTATGTGTATCTTCAGAATCCAAGTTCAGTTGTTCCGAAGGAGGTCGGATTACCGGTGATTGCGTTCGGACTTTTCGTGTTCATCCTGGGGCTGTACATCCATTTTGTGGCAGCACCTAATCCACCAACCATGCGCGAGGGTGAGAAAGTTCTGGACACGCGGGACCCAGCCCAGCGAGCGGCAGCAGCAAAAATCGCATTCGGCCTTATTGTCCTTCTCGTGACCGGATATCAGCTATTTTTCACATTTATACCCTACGTGTACCCGACATTCACGTTAGTAGTCGGATTGTTTACCTTCTCAACAGGGTTGTACACCTACTGGACAAACACGCTGACTAGCTACTACGTGACGAATCAACGACTCATCAAGGAGTACCGATTTATTTCCCTTGTGCGTCAAGAACTTCCGTTCGACAAAGTTCGAGGAGTTGAGGAGCGGAAATCAATCTGGGAAGCCATTGTTGGACTTGGGAACGTGCGGGTGGCCTCTGGGGGCGGAGGGACTCTTGAAGTCGTTATTCGGAACATCTACACGCCCACTGATTTCGCTGATGAGATCAGGAATCATGTCTAAGTAAGCCAGAATCTTCGGCAGCTGCAGGTTTACCGAGCAGTTGGTTGGCCGAGTCCAGCCTAAATGGTGATCCAGTGCTTAACTTAACCTCTGTATCGAGCAAATAGAGGGTGCGAGAATTGGGTATGAGAACCGTTGTATGACACCCTGATATTGGTATGGAAGTGTCGGTCGTCTCGTTACTCTGATTCGTCAAACTCTGGTGGAGAAAGCGCTTCATTCCGTGCATCAAGGAACTCTTTGAATTCAGGATCATTGACTTGCTCATCAGCGAAATCATCCGTGAATTCCCAATCATCGGATCTTGGACAGTGATGCTCACATCCCTCACAATACTCATCTTTAAATGCTGAGAACATACGTGTGAGGCTTGCACTTGACATTCCGCCGCCGTGTTTACACCAGAGCGTTTTTGTCCCAATCGAACCGACTCCCGTCATCCTCCCGAAGTAACTCGGATTATAGGCTAAGTGAAGATGCTCGCAGTGCCGATAGTATTCTTCGGGATCGGCATCCTCAATACCGAGTCGAGCCGCTGTTTCTATTGGGTCAGACTCACCGGTGTCTGAGTCACTATCAAGATTTACGTCGATGCCTTGTAGTTCGAGAATCTGCTTCGCTGCTTCCTCCCGGTCTCTGGCTGAGTCCCTGTCATCACCGTCGTCGGAGTGGTCATAAGGGTCTGGCTGTTCCTCAATTCGTTGTAGCAGCTCATCTGTGTCCTCCACCAGAACGTGATCGTCAATTTCTTCAGCGAGATCGCGGGCCTCTTTCAGCAGTTCCTTTGCGGTATCTGGATTGTTCGTGTGATAGTAATATACGGCAGCAGATTTTCGGAGATTGAACTCAGTTTCTGGTTCAGGAATGTAGTCCGCAAGTTGGACTGCCTGATCAACGAGTGGATTCAACTCGTTGTCGCCACCGGACTCTTCTTTCGGAGATAGTGTATTCACCATAACACGGCTGGAGAGATAGTCAATAATGGGAGAGAGACAAACAGCATATTCGTAGTAGTAATCACTCTCAAGCAGCATAGCGAGCGCGCGATTGATTGCTCCAACTGCGCGCATCTCTCCGATGAGGAGGTCTCGGGATTCCATATCGCGTAAAAGATCGTAATCAGAGACCCCGAACCCGTCCAGACTCTGAACGGCATCAGTGAACATCATCTCTTCGCGCTTTTCGAGGATGACAAAGAGTCCGGCGACGTGCTTATGCACGGTTGCGATGAGTTCATCGACTTCCAAATCAAGCTCTTGGGCGAGTTCCTCTGCCTTTTGTGCGTACTCGGCGATTTCGAGTGCTTGGTCAGCGTGTGCCGGGTTCCGACGCATCATCTCCATGAACAGAGCTTTCACCTTCGCTTGATCGTCGTGGTCCGACTCGGAGATTTCACTGATCGACTCCTCGGCCTCGTCAAAATCACCGCGCTTGAGTTGCTGTCGGGCTTTAACAAGGGTCAGTCCGCGGTAACTTAACCTGTCATTTTCCCGCTGTCGTTCAAGTTCTGTGAAGTCGTCAGGAGAGAACGAGAGTCCTTCACCGATGGAGAGATCCCGTGACTGATTTCGAATGATCCGATTTTGTGAGCGCGTGATTGCGGTTTCGAGACGGTCGAGGTCAGTGAGTTTCCGCGACCGTGGGATTCGAATACGAACGGTGGTTTGCTCAGACCAGCCCTCATTCTCTTGAGAGAGTTCGTCCCAAACGAATTCTTGGACAACAAGCCAGTAGATTTCCTCGCACTCGTCGTCGTAGACGGCCAAGACAACCGGAAGTGGTTGATCTAAGTACTGTTCTATATGAGTGGTTTGCAGGTCAGCGTAAACGGATTCGTCACTGTCGAAGCCTGCTGATGACTTTAACTGGATGAAAAAGTGTTCTCCGGTGACCTGTTGAAGATCGTCGCCCTCAACGTCGGCTTCAGTAGTGAGGTTGACTTCAAAATCGATTCCGAAGTCGTTCTCATACGCGTTGACGACGTACCGCTCAAGCTGAAGATTTAGGTGTGCCTCTCCGCGCGTATCCACTCGTTGATTACCGCTACGTTTCGTCATGGCTTGGACGGTTCCTCATCCCTATTTGTCCTCACAGACGACTTCGCGCAACTCCTCAAGGAGTTGCGGGTGGTTCTCTTCCAGCACCCCAATATCAGTTGACATTTCTTCCGTGATTCGTGATCTAATTTCAGAAATAGCCTGATACCTACGGTTGCCACCATCTTCTTCGGCCAGCAGTTCTCGGTCACGCTCCGTAAGGAGCGCTCGCGTTCGTGCCATCTTTGTTTGCTCATCTGCACACATGCACTTCCTTCTACCGTTCCATCTCCTTTGAGATTTTCCCATAAGTGAACGTTCACTCATATGCAAACCTTTAATGCAAGACCATCGCATAGATGTGGCTGAGAAGCGCGGGACGCCGGTCAGAAGGTGGCCGGGGCGTGTTGGAGCACGCCCGACCGTGCTTCCGGAAGGAAGCATGTCAATGAAGACATCCGCCGGACTTCAGGATTCCGGCACGACGGACGAATCGACC